>JANJTG010000295.1 GCA_024711265.1 Bdellovibrio sp.
CGGTTGTTTTAAGGCTCAAGAAGAACTCAAGTCCAACAGCGTCCGCCATTGTTGAACTGACGACGGCCACGGGGCGTGTTCCCTTGTTGTCAAATGTTGTGGCATCATCCGGTGCCGTGGCGATGTCAGGGGCGAGCAGCGGTCCTTCCGGGGGAAATCAGACGTTTTCTTTTATCACGGTCCCCACCTTAAGCGCGCAGACAGATTATTCCATCGTATTGAGAGGCATTGGTGGCTCGGGAACTATTGATGGAACCAATAATCTTAATTGGCGAGTCGGAAATGACGTCAATGATTGCACTGACATTGATGATCTTCAAAACTCATCCAACTCAGGATCTACTTGGAGTGATCAAGGCGCCGCGCCGTATTTTAATTTCGTGGTTCCCAAATATGCTTCTGCCGGAACAGGATATTGGATCATCGATGCAGGACAAGAGATTTCTTGGGACCTTTCAAGCTTTTCCGTGAGTGAAAATCCCAACGGCGATAAATCAGGAATTGTGACTTATTCGATTGGAGCAGGCTCGGATGCCACGACACCGACGTACAGCTCAACGAACATCACACAAGCTCAAGTGAAGGCCTTACGCAATGTGACGGGACGCTATCTTTACGTTCGAGTCATATTGTCTTCGGCGTACAGCGACTTTTCCAGTGCGGGATCCGCATCTGGGACTGTGTCTGGTTTATAACTCAGGCAGTAACCCCAACGACAGAACTCCCGTTTTATAGTTGTCACCGGCAGTGAATGGAATGGTGATGATCTTGTTAGTTAGATCGAGATCCATCTCGCGGGCATAAATGGGGGCCTCACTGAAGTCGGTCTGTTGGAAGTATCGGGCAGAGCAGCTTGTGCCATCGAAATCCGCTACATCGCAAGCATAGATAGAAATTTTCTTTTGCGCCCCCGAAGGGCTGGCATAGTCGCTGAAGCTGAGGGATTGAATCCAAGCCACCCGAGTGGCTCCTCGCTGAATGACCTTAAGGCTGGGGTTTAAACCGAAACCGGAGCTTCCAGAGGCTTGAGCCACTGTTTTGTTACTGCAGGTGAAGGACAAAGAAGAGATCGAGCATTTTGCCAAACGAAGTCCTTGGGATTTTATGCTTCCTTGTTGGCTTGCAATCAGAACCCCCGCAGAATCTAAGACAAGGTAAGGGTGGGCTCCGGCGATCATGTTGTCGGCGCCGTTCGTAAGGACATTATCATCTATTTTTTCGTAGGCACCGCAAGTTAAGGTGTTATCAGAGCCAACTGTGCAAGCCATGGCGTAGAGTCCAAGATTCAGTCGGTGAGCGGTCATCACCAAGGTGGTTCCGTCGTAAGCGATATCGGTGTATTGGGCTTGGTCGGTTCCTAAGCCTGTTTTAAAATACGTTTTGCAGGAGCTGAGGGTGCTGGAGTGTGCCGCGCTGTCATTATAGGAACACGCCGTGATAGAGAAACCATCGGAGTTTTGAGCGGCACTGACAAGCTTATTGTTGGAAACCTGCATGGACGTGAAGGCTCCGTTATTAGTAATAGGGCTGATAGCTAAGCCGCTGCTTTGGTTGATAGAAATACTGTGAAGATTGACCCGAGTGCAGTCAGTAGAAAGATTTAAAGTTCTTGAACCCGTGATTTGACTTTTGTCGCAAACCAAGATCGTGGAAATTCCAAGGTTGGCGGCGCCGCTGTCATTTTGTTGATTGGAGACGGCTACCAGAATCTTTTCAGTGGTGACCTGAGGATTCATCTTATAGCCACCAAAGGCCCCCGCCCAGAAGGGTTCCCCGGCGACAGAGAGCTGACTGATACCACAGGAGGCAGAGTCAATATTTCCAGTCGTACTATTTTTAGGGCAAATTTGCAGATAGAAGCGACGATAGTTGTCATTGTCATCAAATGTTTTGCTCGTGATATAGAAGTAGTTTGCATCCGACGTGATCTCGGGTTCAAGGCCGTCATACGTTGGATAAATGACACTATCCCCTTGATCATCCGTGTAAGAAGCCCCTTTAAACTCGGCGATGGCCATCAAACTTTTTTGATCGGAAGTAATGTTGAAAGAGTTATTCAGTGCCACCGCAGTCCCGGCTGGAGCAAAGCGAACCTTAAATTCACAGGTGCTATTGGCGGCTAAAGACGTGCCGCAAGTGTTGGCTGTTGTGGTGAATCGGGTAAACGATGAGCCGGTAAAACCAAAATTGAGATTCGTTGCTGTGAGATCCCCACTGTTCGTGAGGGTGATGAGAGCGGTGTCTTCGGTGGATGAAGAAGGAATAAGAGTGAAAGAGTGACTTGTGGGCGCGAAATCTTCGGAAAGGGTGACGTTTTTATACGAACGCCCACGAACTTCTAAAGAACTCACCGTGAGATCTGTCGTATTGTCTTTTCCACTGACAGTCAGAGTGTATTTCGAATCAGCTTCTCGGATGGCAGTGGGAGTGTAGGTGATAGTGACCGTACACTCTTCGTTAGCATCCAGTGTCTGTCCTGTGCAAGAATCTGAAGTGACCAGCATGTGTTCTGCGGGATCTGCTGCGGGTCCCGCATTTTTAGAAAAGCTAATACCCACATTGGTTAAAGGAAAAGCTGGAGAAACATTATTTTTAAGAGTGAAAGTCACGGAGCGAGAAGCTGGCGATAGGTCCGCGATGTTATTCGAGTCATTGGGGTTCCCGGTAATATCCGTCAGAGCAATATTTGCAGATGTGTAGGTGGATTGAGCTCGGGTGTCTTTGATCGCTAAAATCGGTGGGCTCCACGTGTGAGCCGTCAGATCTACAGGATAGGTGTCGGTATCAGGATTTTGAGTTTCTGTGACAACAAAAGTGGACGAGTGATCTGCGGCCGATGCATGAGCACTGGCGGTGATATCAATCGTACATGAGCTTTGAGCCGCAAGTTCAGCGCCACAAGTCCCGCCAGTACTCCAAGGGGAGCTAAGGCTTGAGTAAGAAAGGTGAGCCGTTCGTGAGCCGTTGTTGGTGATCGTCACTTGTTTTGTTTGCGTCGTTGCGGATCCCAGGCGAATAGGGTCAAATGCAAGCTGATTGGGCGTAACCAGAAGATCCATCTCTGTTCCAGTCCCTGATAGACTGGTGACGAGCGTTCCATTTTTAACTCCATCAGAAATTTCTACCGACAATGAGCTTGTTTGTTCTCCTGCCGTTGTAGGGTCAAACGCCACAGTTACAGTACAAGACGAACCATTCCCTAAGGAGGCTCCGCAAGTGGTGCCTGTTATAGAAAAACTGTTTGAACCTGTTAGCTGTGGAGTTCCTAAGGAAATTGAAGAGCCATTGTTGTTAGAGATCGTAAAGACTTGGGTAAGAACTCCGTTATCCAAATCCCAATCTCCATACTGAGAATTGCCCGTCAATGTTGCGAGAGGCATGTCTTTGGCGAAGCCTTTTAGAAGAACTTCCGCAGTTCCACCTACAGCGCAGGAGACAGAAAGTTTCTTGTTTTCAAAAAGCTGTTCTGTAGCTTGACCAGGAAAGCGAACGACGACATTGCAAGCTCCCGATTTGGGGAAAGAACTTGTACACGTTTCTGATTGGACTGTGAACGGAGCTTCACTTGAGATGACACAAGAGGAGGCGTCATCTAACGTACTTGGATTTAAAATTTGCAAAGAGATAGAGTCGCGGTTTGTATTCAGGGGAACTTCACCGAAATCATAAAAAGAGAGGCCTGGGGTGATTTTGGTGGCAATGCCAGAAAGTGGGAAGCTTTTAGAAACATGATTTGCGGAGGCGTTCAAAGTGCCCGTCGCGGTCCCAACACTGGTGGGTTGATAAGTTACCGTGATATTGCATGAGGCGCCGAGAGCTAAATCACTTCCGTGGCAGCCACTGCTAGACCACGGAGAGTTGAGGGCGGCAACGGTGATAGAACCACTATTTCCAGCCGTGGCGTTATTTGTCAGCGTGATGGTTTCGGTGTGTGTGGATCCAATTAAAGCACTAGCAATACTAATTGACGTCGTCGGAGATGAAAGACGGTCGCTTGCATCAATGCCGGTTCCGTTCAGTGCGACCGTTGTTGCGCCAATATTGCTATTGGCCGTCAAATTGGCAGAGTGTGCGCCTGCAACTAACGGCGCGTAACGAACAGTCACAGAACATGAGGAGCCTGCCGAGAGACTTGTTGGGCAGTTATTAGAGACGAGAGAAAAAGCACTGATTGATGGTGTTAGAGAGTTAAGTAAATTGTTAGCAGGAAGGTCTAATCCAGTCCCCGTGTGAGTCAAAGTAAGAGTCTGATCTTTTGTTTGCCCAAGATCCACGTTCCCAAAATTATTTGACCCACTCCATGCAAGTGTTGCTGGTTTTCTAACTTCGGCGGAAAGGCTGACACTGGATCGTCCCCCGACGGCACAAGTATAGCTAAGGGTTTCTTGAAGATTTGCTGAGGAGCCTTGAGATGGAAGTTTCACTAATACGGAACATTGTGAGTTTGTGGCTAGTGAACTTCCGCAGTCAGTATCTGAAATCTCAAAGGACGTTAATGAAGAAAGGCTGCATGTCGTAGCGGAATCAACGCTTGAGGGATTGATAAAGTAGACTCGTGTACTAGCTAAGATGTTTTCGCCAGTCGAAACCTGGCCGAAGCTCAGACTGCTTTGTGAACTGGAAATTTTTTTGGCGATTGCTGAAAACTCTGCGACCACGGAATCTGAGTCCGCGCCTTGGGCGGTGATGCTTCCATTGGCAAGGCCGGTTTGTTCTGAACCCGGAGTTGCCAGGGGGGCATAGTGGAGAGCGTATTTGCAGGTGGCACCGCTATTGAGGGAGCTTCCGCAGGTGTTCGCGCTTTCCGACCAAGGCAAGGTGACGCCTTGCTTGTTTAACGAAAGTCCCGCAAGATTTTGGCTATCCTGATTCATAAAATTAAACTCAACATTTTCAGAGATACCAACAAGACGATCCGTCCAGTTGACTTCACTGGGAGGAACAAGGACCAGTTTCATGTTCGCAGTAACCAGGGCTTTGAGTGGAATTGAAACTGAGCCGCCTTTAGTGCAAGACATTTGAAGGGTGGCTTCATGCAATCCCGTTTTGGTGCCAGCAGTGAAACGAGGTTTTATTTCACAAGAGGCTTCGGCAAGAAGCTCCGTGGCACTGAGGCAAGTTGAACTTTCGTCAATAGAAAAGCCTGTGTCCTTCAAAGATGCCGCCGATATAGAACAACCCTGCGCCTTCGCAGAAGCCAAATTTGTGATAACGATAGGGGCCCCGGGGCGATCTGTCTTGGGCTTTAAGGAACCAAAATCCACAGAGCTTTGTGAACTTGAAAGTCCTAGGCCGCTGCCACTTACGGAAATCGCAGGGGATAAGGAATCCTGACTGCCATTGGAGGATAAATTATTCTGCGAAGGTCCTGTACTGGTTGGGGCAAATTCAATATTCACAGTGCAGGACTGACTTGGGGGCAAGGAGCTACCGCAGGTTCCACCAGTGATCGTAAAACCCTGTCCCATTTGCTGAGAAAGGCTGTTGGTGAAATCAGTGAGCGTGTCTGTGGTCGAGGTGTTTGTCAGTGTGACAGTCTGAGATGATTTGTCGCCGACCAAAACATTTCCGAAGTCAAGATTGCTGGTGTTGCTGGTTAAGAAGGTTTCTGTCGTTGCGGCGCTGACGGGGATTGATAGATCTCCACCGCGAGAGTTACAAGATAAAATAATTTCAGTTTTGTGGGATTTGGCTGTCGCTTGAGGCGTGTAGGTGAGGGTGAGATTGATTTGACCTGCAGCTGCAATTGTTGCTGGAAGAACGGGATTTGTTACAACACCAAAGGCAGCATCTGCAGGGGAAAGTGCCACGTCACAAGAGCTGGCTGAAGTGGTCGCAGAGTCGGTCCCCACCGTGACAGTTAATGATTTTGTAATAGCCGTAGCAGAGGTTTTAACAATTCCAAAATCCAATTGGGTGGAAGTGCTTGTTAACCCCGGTGCGTCCCCTTGAAATGTGTAAGTGCGATAGGTGCCATTGGTGGCAAGAATTTCAAACAGACACTGATGTTTTCCTCGGACTTGGGGTTTGAAACCCACTTTGATGTTGCAGGTATCAGCACTCTTGGCAGAGACGACGGAGCCGACTGAACAGGCGTCAGCGGAAGGAGCTAATAAAGAACAACTTCCTGACTTAAATTTTAAACTTGCGATGGTGAGATCATCACCCGTCGTTGAAGATGTATTTTCTATCACAATATCCGAAGTCGAGGCCTGCCCAGCGGCGCCCGAATAAACCATCGTTGCCGGAAGTTGCAAATCACTGGGCGCGATATAGAAGTCAGCAATAAGAACTGCGGGATCAAAGGCACTTTTAAATTTGAAATCACCGCCGGTGATGGTTTTAAAATTAAAATCAAGATTTACAAGTCCGGGAGGAACTTTCCCAGGTTTATATTTAATCGCGACAGAACACTTTTCTTGATAGGTGAGGATGTTGTCAGTGCAGGAAGGTTGGCTTCGTCCATCAATCACCTCAAAAGAACTGTCTTGAGGAGTCATCCCTAAAGTAAAATCCTTCAGGGGATTCAGTTTTGGATTGGTGATGATGAACTCGATGATAGCATCTTCGCCGTAGCGAACACTTTTTACAGAAACGGCGCCCACATCATTCCCAGAACCGTCGACATTCACAGAGCCACGCTCTTCGTCCCCACCCACAAGGTCAATGGTGGTGGCCGGAGCCGAGCAGTTGAGGTTGTCTCGCACGCAAGCTTCCGTCGCAAAATCCTTACCTTGCGGAGTGCAAGAGATAAGAGAAACAAATATAAGTGCCGTTAGGGCAAATAGATTCAGTCGTTTCAACAACACCCCAAAAAAACAATGATGACTTTATACTTATCGGTTAAGTGGTGAGAATGTTCAGGGTTTTGATTAAAAATTGATGACAGTCCTTGGCGAAGGCCAAAGGAATGATTCAATTTGAGACGAAGCCCTCATGGAGTCGGGCTCCAACTGGTTTTTATCAGTAAAAACCTTATTTAGTGCGGATAACCAGTTCCTTATACCCTGTGTGCTCGTCGATCTCGCGATGAAAGAGCAGTTCTGAATTTTCTAGGAGAACGATTTCGGCTGTGGTGAAAATCTCCGAACCATCCATAAGGTGCCCGCCAATCACTTTGCCCTCGAAGTTACTCAAGGAGATATGCAGGTGCACGCCCTCAGTTCCCAAAGTCCCTGTCAAAGAAACAATCTCAAAGGGGCCCTGAAACTCCACGACATCTTTGCCTCCTGACAAACGAATGTGAGCCTTATTAAGACTTCCCACAGCACTGAGAATGCAAGCGGCGTGCAGGTGATGCATTTGGCAATAATACATAAGCTCTTTTTTTAGGTCCTGCCCAGGTCTCAGACGGAAACAGTGACTTAGAACAGAGCTGGTATAAGGTTGAGTTCCCACAAAGACCCCCTTGGTTGACAGAAATAGAACACAGTTTTCCTAAACTAAAACTTTAATAGCATCCCTATTGGGAGTAGTATTAAAAAAAGGCCTTTCTTGTTGAGGGCCGTCGAACGTATGGACTAAGACTTGGGCCCCAAAAAAAGAAATAGGCACTTCTATGAGAACATATTCTGATATCACAAGGACGATTGGTCAAACTCCCTTAGTTGAAATGCAAAGAGTCGGGAAGGGGCTCCCTGGAAAGCTTTTGTTAAAGCTGGAATTTTTTAATCCTCTGAGTTCTGTAAAAGATCGTATCGGACTTGCGATGATCGAAGAAGCTGAGCGCTCTGGAAAGTTAATTCCTGGTAGGGAGATCATTGAGCCGACAAGCGGAAATACAGGCATTGCCCTTGCTTTTGTCGCCGCAGCTAAGGGATATAAACTGACTCTAACGATGCCAGAAACGATGTCGCAAGAACGTCGGACTTTGTTATTGTTGTTGGGAGCAAAGATAGTTTTGACTCCGGGACCTTTGGGAATGAAGGGGGCCATTGCAAAAGCGATGGAGCTCCATGAAAAAACTCCGAATAGTTGGATGCCCAGTCAGTTTGACAATAAAGCCAATCCGGCCATTCATAAAGAGACAACGGCTTTAGAGATTTGGAATGATACCGATGGCAAAGTCGATATGGTCATTAGCGGCGTGGGCACTTCTGGAACGATCACAGGAGTCGGGCAGGTTTTAAAATCTAAAAAACCCAGTGTGAAAATGATTGCGGTAGAACCTGTAGAAAGTCCCGTTCTTTCGGGAGGCAAACCTGGCCCCCATAAAATTCAAGGCATCGGTCCGGGTTTTGTTCCGTCAGTCATGGATCGTTCCATTGTTGATGGGGTTGAGCAAATCTCGTCGGAAGAGTCTTTGAAGACGGCGCGAGAAGTGATTAAAAGCGAGGGAATTCCCGTGGGGATCTCGTCGGGGGCTGCCATCGCGGCAGGTCTTCGCCAGGCAGCGAAAGAGGAAAATCGCGGGAAGTGGATCGTGGTCATTGTACCGAGCAGTAGTGAACGTTATTTATCCACCTTGCTGGCAGAGCAAGAGCGCCAAGAGGCTCTCGCCCTACCGGTGGCCGCAGTTGATGAGAGCTATTTAAATAGATTGAAGTAGAGGTTATGGTTCCATACATCGTTCCCGCAAAGGAAAAAGTGCTGTTGAAGATCGGGGAGGGAGACGTGTCTCCTGACGCGATCCCTACAGAGTTTGATATTTTTGTGTGGAATGTATTTAAGGGACAAAAAGCTCATATCTTTGAAAAGGATTTTCGCAGTCTTGGTGAAGGGAAAGATTTTATTTTGCTTCAAGAGGCGACGGTTGATCAGCGCATGCCGAAGATTTGGAAAGAGGATTTTTCGTCCTACGAGTGGCATCTGGCGCAAAGTTTTCATTATAAAAAGGATCTGACCAGCACAGGGGTGGCGATTGGTTCAAAACTTCGTCCCGAGTCCGTGGATTTCATCCGTGCTAAAACCCGTGAACTATTTTGGCTGACGCCGAAATTGACCTTATTCAGCGAATACGATTTTGCCGGGAAGAAGGTCTTATTCGTCTGCACGCATGTATTAAACTTTGTGACCTTAGGGGCTTTCACCGAATCTCTTTACGAAATTGCGCAAAAAATATCGACCTTTAATGGCCCGATTGTCTTAGCAGGTGATTTTAATACCTGGAATTTTAAGCGTTACATGATTATGAAAAGCATCTTTCGCGAACTCGGTCTTGAGCACGTCGATCTGGACGATGACGGGCGTATTTTAAAACTGGATCACGTGTTTGTACGTGGTTTTGATGTGGTTCGAGCTCGTGTTCATCACTCGGTGATAAGTTCAGATCACTTTCCGTTAGAGATCCGTCTTAAACTTTAAGGGGTCTGTTGCTTACGGGCCCACTTCCAAAGCCCATCCGGAGAAAGGCCAGGAGTGCCCTCCAAAGCCCAGTAGTTTTTAGGCCAGACTTTTTTGTTGAAGCTCATGGGATGCGTGGGGATATTTAAAAGTTTTGCGATCAGTTCCGTGCAATACAAGGCTTCATCACTCCAAGAGTACCAGAAATCAAAAGGTCGTCCCATGTAGGGTGTGATTTGAGAAAGTTGAACCTTCTGGGGAATTTCAATCACGTCGGCGATCACCCCTCGCTCTTGCAGTTGCTCCCAGGAAATCAAAGCGACACCTTCGCCGG
Organism: Bdellovibrio sp.; assembly: GCA_024711265.1. Taxonomy (GTDB): domain Bacteria; phylum Bdellovibrionota; class Bdellovibrionia; order Bdellovibrionales; family Bdellovibrionaceae; genus Bdellovibrio. The sequence goes on from JANJTG010000295.1 coordinate 9,617, forward strand.
GATAGCTATTAAGCCACTGATCTCCGAGGTCATCAAATTGAATCGCGGTGTGAGCAAAACGGCCCCCGGGTTCGTACTGAACCAGTTCACCTCGTTGATTGTAGAGCTCCAAAAAAGCAATGCGAGTTTTCGCAAGCGTCGTGGAACTCAAAGAGGTGAGGAATATAAAAAACAAGAACAGGACGTGGCCATTTTTCATGGGCTTTTCTTACGTCCAAATTAGCGGGAAGGCAAGTGCCGAGAAAACCACAGGTGGGGGGATTTTACATAGGTCACGAGTTCGCCACCTAGTGCGGCCCCGAAGAACCACAGAAGACCTGTTTCGAAGGTGACCTCGTGACTTGCTAGCGACAACCCCCCTAAAGAAATAAGCGCCAAAGAGGCAATACTAAGACCTCGCGAGCGCAGGATTAGAAGCCACTCATCCGGAGTCAAAAGAAGACGTGCGAGCAGGAAGGTAGTGGCTAAATAAAGAGCGCCACAAAAGCTCATACAAAAAGTCGGACTGATTTTCATGAAGTAGTGCATAAGCCCGGCCCCCTCAAAAAAGAGGCGAACGCCGAACTGAGAACACGCCATTAAAGTGATAAACGAGCTGGCAAGATGCGCGATCCCCAGTCCACGAGCGGCCTTCCACGGGGAGGGAAGTTCTTTTTCTAGCTGCGCATGGATTTTCTTTAAAACCAAGGAAGACGCGTTTGAAGAAGAGTCGTGGGCAAAAGATTCAAAATCTTTTTTTATATCTTTCATTGTGATCCTCCTAACTCTTCTTTCTTCGGCTGCGTAACAAACGAAGACTGCGACTGACGATTTGACGAATATTGCTTTCAGACTCTTTAAGAAGATTCGCGATGTCGTTGTACTCCATTTCGTCCAAGTACCGAAGCTTCATGACTTCCTGTTCGCGAGGTTTGAGTTCCGCTAAAAGAGACTCAGTCTCGTCCTTCAATTCTAAACTAGGAGCCAGGCCCTCTGTTTGTGACAGGGATTCGTTGAGTTCCGAGAAATCCTTGATTTCCCTGTTACGATAGTCCTTAAGTTCGCTTCGGGTGATGACGTAGATCCATGCCAGAGCCGAGTGGCGGGGATCGTAGAGGTGCTTTTTACGATGAAGCTGCAAAAAAACAATTTGCAAGACATCCTCACTGCGCTCCTGCGAAAGCCCGCGACGAAGACTATAATTCAGAACTCTCCCAGAGTGTCGCGAGTAAAGATGATCCAAGGCCTCCGGCTCGCCCTCCGCCAGCCGTAACAAAAGCTCCTCATCTGTAGAATCCTGCAAAGTTTTTTTCATCCACCCTCATTTAACAGGTACGGCCTTACTTTTGGAGAAGTGGCGCGTCATGCGTGACGCGATGTTGCTACCAAAAGTAAGGTCGTACCCAACCTGTGGATTGACTAATTGCAATGAAATCGGTACCCCTAAGTCTTCGTAATTTAAACGAGAAATCAAACACGGAGTGCAACAATGTTTAGTGAATCTTTGCTAATTTCTCCGGCGATTGCTGGGGTTGTTGGTTTGCTCGTTGCTTTGGCTTTATACCTTCGCGTGAAGGCACAGCCTGCTGGCAATGAGACAATGAATCGCATCGCGACTTACGTTCGCGAAGGCTCGATGGCTTTCCTTGTGCGTGAGTACAAGGTTCTTTTCGTCTACGCTATTTTCGTAGGCGCAGCTCTTTGGTTCGCTTTGGGCGGAATCGCAGCGGGATCTTTCATCCTGGGCGCGTTCTTGTCTTTGCTTGCGGGCTTCTTCGGTATGAAGGCGGCAACTTATGCCAACGTTCGTACTTCTCAAGCGGCAGCGGGTGGTTCTAAAGCTGCGGCATTGTTGGTGGCTCTTGATGGCGGGGCCGTTATGGGTCTTTCTGTGGCAGGTCTTGGTCTGATCGGCCTTGGCGTTCTTTACTGGATTTTCCAAGGTCAAGAAGTTGTCGGTACAATCCTTCACTCTTTCGCAGTGGGTGCTTCTTCGATCGCTCTTTTTGCGCGTATCGGTGGTGGTATCTATACGAAGGCTGCTGACGTGGGTGCGGATATCGCTGGTAAAGTGATTGAGAACATTCCTGAAGACGATCCTCGCAACCCTGGTGTTATCGCTGATAATGTGGGCGACAACGTCGGTGACGTAGCGGGTATGGGCGCAGACATCTATGAGTCCATGGTGGCGGCGATTGTTTCTGCTATGGCGATTGCTTTGACAATTCCTGCTGAGGGCTTGTCTTCTTTGATGTCAGGTGCAGACGCAGCAACCACTCGTATTGCGGGTGTGGCTTTGCCTTTGCTTCTTTCAACTTTGGGTTTGGTGATCTCAATCGTTGTGATCTTTGCGGCGCGCGCGTTTAAAAACGGCAAACCTGCGACAGTTCTTCGCAATGCTTTGATTGTTCCGCCGATCCTTTTGACAATTGCTTCTTATATTGTGATGCCGATGTTCGGTATCAGCCAATCTGTTACTGTGGCTTTGGCGGCAGGGGCTTTCGGTGGTGCTTTGATCGGTTTGATCACTGAGTACTACACAGCCGCTCGCCCAATCCGTTTGGTGGCTGAAGCCGCTTTGACAGGTGCGGGAACGGGTGTAATTCGTGGTTTGGCCGTTGGTATGGAATCAACAGCGATCCCTATGTTGATCGTTGTCGCGGCAGCTTACGTTGCAGACCAGGCTTTGGGTCTTTACGGTATCGCTATGGCGGCTGTAGGTATGTTGGCTGGAACTGCTGTGGTAATGACAGTGGATGCTTACGGTCCTATCGCTGATAATGCGGGTGGTATTTCTGAGATGTCAGGTCTTGGTAAAAATGTTCGTGATATCACTGACGAGTTGGATGCTGTAGGTAACACAACAGCGGCAATCGGTAAGGGTTTTGCGATCGGTTCTGCGATCTTGACGGTTCTTGCACTTTTCTCTGCCTTCAACATGGAAGTAAACCATGTGCGTGAAAAAGCTGGTCTTGCGAAGATGTCTTTGGAGCTAACTAGCTCTGGCGTTTTGATCGGTATCTTGTTGGGCTCCATCCTTCCGTTCCTTGTTGGTTCTACAACAATGACAGCAGTGGGTAAGGCAGCGCAAAAAATCGTAAAAGAAATCGCTCGTCAGTTTAAAGAGATCCCTGGTTTGAGAGAGGGTAAAGCTGAACCTCAACCAGCGGTGATTGTGGATATTGCAACTCAAGCGGCTTTGTTTGAGATGATTCTTCCAGGAATGATCGCGATTCTGGCTCCAGTAGCTGTTGGTTTCATTCTTGGGCCTCAAGCTTTAGCGGGTCTTCTTGCTGGTGGTTTGGCTGTGGGAGCGACGTTGTCGTTGTTCATGGCAAATGCCGGTGGAGCATGGGACAACGCTAAGAAATTCATCGAAAAAGGTGGATTGCCTGGTCATCCAAAAGGTTCTGACGCCCACAAAGCGGCGGTTGTTGGGGACACTGTCGGTGACCCATTCAAAGATACTTCTGGGCCTGGTATTGCGATCCTGATCAAGGTTATGTCTGTCGTATCTTTGTTGATCGCTCAGTTGATTGCAACAATCGGCGGCTAATTCTACGCTTCACTTTGTTGAACAAAGTTAGTGCATAAAAGGACCCCCATAGACTTAAGGCTATGGGGGTTTTCTTTTTCCAAGATCCAAGACTTCGAGGTTAAAAAAAGAGTGACATCCTACACTCAGATTGATGAAGATGAATTATGAGAAAAGTTCATCTGGTTTTGCTTGCCTTGATATCTCACACTTTGATCGCTTGCGGCGATTTTTCAATGTCTCTTATTCCTTCCTCAGGAGGAGTGAAGGCGATCCCTGAAAACATGTTTTATAAAATCGACGGAAGCTGCGAAGACGGCACTTTGTCGTTCGTTGCTTTGCAAGGATCGGGTGTTCAGTTGTGGACGGATCCCGCTGCGGTTTTAGTGGGACAGATCGAATTGTACATGAATAAAGATGGAACTTTTTCGGCGAGATATCGGGAATATGATTTCACAAGTAAAGTTTTTGAGACGAATTTTTCGTCGACGTATTCATTTGATCCCAGCCTGGGGCAGATTCAATTTAAGGACTTTGGAGTAGGAAAAATCATTCAGGTTCGAAAGAAATATTATTTAGATTTTGAATTTGCGACGAATATCAATTCGCAGGCCTTGGCCGGTCAGGCAGCGCGTTTTCGTATTGCCAAAATGTATCGGGGAATCGATACGGATCGGGCGCAGTACTGTCACTACACCCCTTAAAGGTTATTATCCTTTGGCGGTCAGAACCCAGATTCCGACAAGAATAAATAAAGTTCCAGAGACGTACTTCATGATTTGAGGGCTGAGGACTGTTCCTAAAAAGCGTCCAAAGATCACACCCAATGCCCCCGCAAGGCCCAGAGCCAAAACAACTGCGATCATAACAGTTAAAGTTGATTTAGTTTGTGAAGAGGCAGCCAAGGCCGCGAATTGAGTTTTATCACCCATTTCAGCTAGAAAAATAGTGATGAAAGTGCTCGCAAAAATCTTCCAATCCATTGCCGGTCCTTTAGAATAAAGTGAAAGCATATTGATAAAGTCTATGCTGAAGGAAGGCAAGTTTGAAAAGTCGATTTATTGCAGCTATGGACCAATTGCAAGAGGAGGCCTCACGAGGAGATCTCACTTTGCGCCATGTCTTCGACATTTTGGGAGAAGAAGGGCACGCCATGCTAATCCTTTTTCTTTGCCTTCCTTTTATGCAACCGATTCCTATTCCGGGGCTTTCGACTCCTTTGGGTTTTCTGATCGGTGTGGTTGCATTTTTTTTATATCGCGATCGACCTCCTTGGCTTCCAAAAAAATTTGAGAGGCTGAAAATCTCTTCGGAGGTGGTTCTTAAAGTCTCTGAGCAGGCCGAACGAATCTGGGGGCATGCTTCGCGGGTAGTGAAGGAGCGGTACGTGTTCTTTCATGACCAGCATGTGTTCCGCGTCGCCAATTTAATCGTGGTTGTTGCAAATGCCCTTCTCTTGTCTTTGCCTTTACCTATCCCTTTTTCTAACACGGTTCCAGTTGTTGCGATCATTCTGAATGCGATTGGGCATCTGGAAAAAGATGGAATGTTTATTCTTTTTAGCTATTTGTGGTGTCTGATTGTGGCGTCCTTTTTTGCCACCCTGACCGCTGGTGCGATTCATTTTTTGTAAACAAAACCAAAGTCGAGAATATGAGAAAGGGCCATAAGACCTCAAGGTCTTTGTAAGCGCCAATTTCTGCCTGCTACAATTAGAACTTATGGAGGTACATCGTGAGTAAATACGTTATTGTTGTCGCTTTGGTGTTGGGTTTGGGGGCATACGCGAAAGCTCAAGGAGGAGAAGGTCCTTGTGCGAAAGATCGCGAAACACTTTGTGCGGGAATTGAGCCTGGCGACGGAAAACTTTTTAAGTGCATGAAGGACAATGCGGATAAATTATCTGCAGAATGTAAAGCACATCAAGAGAAGATGAAAGAACACCGCAAGGGTATGAAAGAAGCTTGCGCGGATGATGTTGAAAAGTTCTGCGGCGAAACAAAGCCCGGAAAAGGTCGCATCATGAAGTGTATGAGAGAGCATAAAGAAGAGCTGTCTGCGGCATGTAAAGAAGAAATGGGACAAGCTAAAGGAATGCACAAAAAAATGAGACAAGGAAAGTAATTAGATTCTATGCGAGAACGAAGTCTTCGACTGAGTCTCATAGACGCTTTTTTGAGTGCCTTAATGGTTGGAGCCGGCGAGACCTACTTGCCGGCTTATTCTTTATCTATTGGCATGGGAGAGATCTTTGCCGGAGTGTTGGCCACGTTGCCTATTGTGAGTGGCGCCTTTCTTCAACTTATTACGCCACGAGGTTTGCAACGAGTTCAATCCCACAAACACTGGGTGGTGGCCTCTAGTGTTCTTCAGGCATTGACCTTTATTCCGTTGATTTATTTTTCCGCCACGCGTGCTCCCAATTTTTGGACATTGTTTTTTATTCTGACTCTTTACTGGGGCTCCGGATTTTCTTCAGGTCCCGCCTGGAACTACTGGATGGGGCGCCTAGTGCAGGTCGAAGAGGGGAATCGATTTTTTTCTAAAAGAGCTCGGGTGTCCCAACTCGGCATCCTGATAGGTTTGATTGGGGGTGGGGTGGCTCTTCACAATAAAGTGGAGATCGGTCCTTTTTCTTCTGTTTTCACGATGCTCTTTGTTTTTGCAGGCGCATGTCGTCTGATTTCGTCGTTAATTTTGTCGTCTCAGTATTTTGATCCCCAGTGGAATCGCGAACCTAAACTGGGGTTTCGTGCTTCTTGGAAAGTGTTCTGGGCCAACAAGTCGAAGCGGCAATTTTTCTTTTATTTAGTTCCGTTTCAAGCGGCTGTCTTTGTATCGTCGCCTTTTGTGACTCCGTACATGTTAGCGCAAGTAAAAATGGACTATGGCACCTACATGGCCGCCATCTGATTTTTATTTATCGTAATGGTCATGGCTTTGACTATGATCGAGCGCTTCCGAGGAAGCGCTTCGGGGGTCAGTCTTTTTATGTTCGGAGCGAGTGCTATCGTACCTTTGCCGGCACTGTGGG
>JANJTG010000298.1 GCA_024711265.1 Bdellovibrio sp.
ATATAATAATAAACCTTAGAGACAATAAGCCTTTCGATGGAGGACTCTTGTTCAATAGAGCGGCGATCATATCCTCAAAAAAATCAAGCGAATGGATCAGTTGTCAGTCCATACAAAAGAATCTCTTACAAGCTTATAAACTCTCTGGAATTGAGACAAATTTTCTTCTTTTCAGCGGAGCTCCCGGTGAGGCCCGCGAAGTCACCGCAATAACTGAGAATATTATACATTTAAATCCTCAGGTCGTAATTTTTGTAGACCATAAGCCTCACCCTCACGCTCTCATCAAGAGTCTTGCTCAGATATATAAGAATAAAAAAAGAAAACCAGAACTGCACTTTCACGTCTATGGTGATTTTCCTCTTTATATTAAAGAGTGGAAAGGAGCTGAGAAATATCTCAAGACATTTCAAGTGCGCTGGATATGTGCCTCAGAGGCTCAAAGAACACTTCTTTTATCTTTATTAAGAAAACCCACGGATTGCGTCCACATCCCTTTTCCAATTAGTACCCAGGTCTTTCGTCCCACAAACACCTCTGAGCTTGTGAGCCTTCGCCGCCGCCTCGGGATCCCCAACAAAAGCAAAGTTCTTCTTTATACGGGCCGACTCAGTCGACAAAAACAAATACTTTCTTTAATAAAATGCTTCGATGAAGCTTCTGTTCATTTGATAAAAAGCAAAAAAGCGGCTCCTTACCTGCTGCTTGCTGGAACTTTTGACGATCTCGGTCGCCCCTATCTCGATGAACACGACAACCTCAATCAGTACTTTTCAGAGTACGCACTTTTAAAAAACAGTTTGTCTCCAGAAGTTTCTAAAAGAATTCTCTATCTGGGCAACCTCAAAGAAGGCCCCTTGTGCGATCTCTATAATCTCGCGGATGCCTATATCAGCCTCAGCCTTCATAATGACGAAGACTTTGGAATGTCACCGGCTGAAGCTCTCTGCTCTGGGGCGCCCGCAATACTAACTTCCTGGGGTGGCTTTAACTCCTTCTCTGAAAATTTCACCTCTGTCACGGCCATTTCAACGGACCTCGATTCACGAGGCCCCTCTTTCAACAAGAAAGCCGTTGTTAATTCGATTCTAACTCTTTGCCTCGAAGGATCTCGCTCATTTTCTCAACGACAGAAACTGGCAAAAGAAGCTCATCACTTCATGAGCATCAAAGCTGTGGCCGACAAACTGAAGGACCTGCGAAATACGCCGGCTTCTTCTTTTTTAGGTTTTAACACTTTTATGAAATCACTGCCTTCTCACTTACATAAGCCAGGCCCTCTCTTTTACGAAAACTCTAAACTTTTCAACGACGAATACCTTCGTCTTTATAATTCCTATGTCCTCGCAAAATAGTTTTAAACGGCTCTTTCAACAGGTTGCCAAATCACAAGATTATCTAAATCACTGGAAGACTCTGGCCACTCCTCCGGCTCAAGAGTCTTCCCAGGGCTCTCGCATTTTTTGGAACCTATTTCCTCTTAGCACACGATATAGCGCTCTCACTTTTCCAGTAAATCTTTTTGAGTACAGTGAAAGTTTTGAGACACTCAAAGATATCCCTTATCTGTTCGTGCGGGACGGAGCTTATCTGGCCTGGCAATTCTTTCTTAAGAACCCGAAACCTCACAATAAGAAACAGATTCTCTTAGTACATCCCACGGTCTTTCGCATACTCCCAAAAGCGTGGAGGCACCAAGTTCTTATCTGGGAACAGACGGCTTCATCGACAATACAAAGGAATTGCTTTCCAGAAGAGATTAGTAACATCACTCTTTTTGCAATCAACACGCCTGAATTTTTAGGTCTGGGAGATTCTGATCTTCTTTTGAAAAAGATTTCCCAGTTGGCAAAACAACACTCCCTTAAAAATCTGGATCTCATTATTGATGAACCCCTGGTCCTCCTCCCCAAAGAACGTTCTTCTTTGGCTATTTATAGATTCAAATATCTCGAGACATTAAAGGAAAAACTTCGTCCCTTAAATCTACGTCCCAAGACGGTCTCAAAGTTCCTCTCGGAGTCCTCTCTTCAGGGAACTCTTTTTTGCGATCTTCACCAAGACAATCTTATCTATGCGGACAACTATCTGACATTTCATGCATTCAACAAAGGAGCCTCTGTCTTAAAGAATGAAGCGAACTCTTCCTTCAATTTCTACTCTAAGTCTCCCCTGCTCATCCTCGATATCTCTTCGGGGCACGAGTGTCGCATCCATTCCGTTCCAGCAAGTCTCTTGGCAGGGGCCCCACCGAAAAGTCTGGAATCTGACATGTCGTTTTGGGAACTGCGTGAAATCATGAGTTCTCCTCACTCTCCGCAAAGATCTGCCTCAAAACAGAAAAATTGATATTTACGGTAGACATTTACGAACCAGCGGCTAAAATTGGGAATAAGGAGCTTGTCTTGGCCAAAAAAAAATCCACATCTCAAAAAAGCAAAAGACAATCCGTCAAAAAGTCATCTCACCCTGAGACGATCAAAAAGAAGCCTAAGACTCAGGAAGAAGCTGAGCTAGAGGCTTACTTAACTTATCTCAATAATGGGGAAGGGCAGTTTTCTTACGGCTGCTGACAACTTCTCTTTCGTTAAGTTTTAATCAAAAAATACCGATAAATTTGCCATGAACTATTTCATGTCGGTACTTTTTGGAGTTCTTATTTTAACGGGATGTTCTCTCGACGCCACGATCTGGTCAGGCAATGCGGACTCACAAATCCCCAAAGCGGCCTTAACAGGTTTCGCCTCTTCCACCAACAAACAAAAAACAACAAAGGGATATCACGTCGAAACCACAGCCGGAGGCATGGGTGAAGAGCTTGTTGAAACTACTGAAAAAGGTTATACCGTCTATCATGGCGTTCAAGGAAATATCAGCTCTCAATAATGCAAAATGTGCTGTTACTAAATTTGCCTTCGGCCTGCTTTTACTTCTCTCTGACCCCGCCCATGCCAATTCCCCCTGGGAGCTAGATCCCTATTTCGAACTCAAAGGCAAAGCCATCGCAGAGGTTCAGCCCGCCAAAAAGAAATATACTTTTTCCAATACCCAAACCTGGGATCCGGTTTTATTAAAACACCTCCAACTTTCCCCTCAACTCCTTCCTGCAAAGTATAAGATCACTATTCCCCCTCCTCCCGACTTAGGATCAGAGAGGAACGAAAAAGACCTGGAACATCTTAAAGCTCTGCAAAAGAAGCGAACCCCCGAAGACATTGAAGTCATCAAATCGGAGCTTTACACTTGGCAGTTCAAAATTGGCGATCGAGTCATCTATAAACTCAAAGACGATGGGTACCCCGAGACAGCGACGTTACTTAAAATGATTGAGCACGATCTTGGCCTTGTTATCTTAGGCCTCAAAAAACACTATGATCGGGTGCGCCCCAGCTTTATCGAAAAAACATTAACGCCTGCGATTGAAATTCCTCCGCATCCCGCCTATCCCAGTGGACACTCGATGCAAGCCTACACCTTCGCACTTATCTTTTCGGAATTGAATCCGCAGCTGAAATCGTCTTATATGGACTCCGCCTACCATATCGCAAAACACCGCGAACTTGCCGGAGTCCACTATCCCAGTGATTCATTTGCCGGATTCCTCGTGGCCAGACAGTTTGTCGATCTCCTCATGAACAGCAAAAAATTCCATGGACAATTCTTAAAAGCAAAAAAAGAGTTTTCCGTCACTCCCTAGC
>JANJTG010000337.1 GCA_024711265.1 Bdellovibrio sp.
ATCTCGTCGCCCTTCACCGCGATCTTCTCCAGCCCCGACAGCGCTTCCTGCACGGCATTGGCGAACTCGGTGGTCATCGGGTCGGGCAGCTTGCGTGAGGTCAGGAAGGCGTCGATCAGCTTCTTGGACGCGGGTGGCAACAGGCCCAAGCTGTCCTGCGTGAACGGGTCTTCCAGGTTCTCCAGCAAGGTCTGCTGCCAGTTGGCCAGCAGTTCGTCCAGATCGTCGTCCAGCTTGTGCAGGCGGTTGGCCGCCGGGATCAACTCCAACTGCTCGGCAGACGGGCGGAACTGGCAGTGCGGGCAGACGGCGGCCGTGACCAGGGTCGGCTCGTCCAGCGAAGAGCAGCTCTTTAGGCCGTTGAGCGATTCCTCGAAGGCAGTGAGCTGGCTGGTGGGCATCAGCGACACGCCGGCCAACACGCGTAGCGCCAGCAGGCGGTCGTCTTTGCGCAAGGCGTTGCGGGTCTTGTCCTCGGCCACGCCCAGCCGCGCCTTGCTGTGGCTGGCGATGTAGGCGGTGATGTAGTCCTTCTTGAGCTGGTTGAGCGTCTGCCGGTATTCGGCGCCGTGCTCGGCTGTGCGGTCCTGGCTCAGCTTCTCCTGTAGCGCCTTGCGGGCGGTCTCGGCCTGCTTCACCCACGGGTGCTCGGCGGGCAACACCATCTCGGCCTGCGAGAGGTAGGACGCCGTGCTGCCCAACTCCACCACCAGTTCGAGCAGACGCTCGACGGCGGCCAGGATCTCCAGATTTTTCTTCTGGCCGTCCAGGTCTTCCTGGGTGACGCGCAGATTCTTGAGCTTGCCGACGGTGTTGTAAGGCGCCAGCGACTCGGTGAACTTCTTCAGCGAATCGAGCCGGGCGTGCCAGTCTTTGGCTTCTTCTTCGCGCAGCAGGTTCTGGCCCCAAAAACCGAGCTTGCCTTGCTGCAGGTCGGAACCGGCCTTGAGGACGCGCGGCACCAGGCCGCTGACTTTCTCCTGCAGTTTGATGACCGGCTCGGTATCACCCTGACTGGCCTTCTGGGCCAGGCCGGAAGGCAGGTCGAACAATTCGAACAACGCACGCAGCACCGCGAGGTTGATCTCCTTGGGTGCCTCGACGTGCTTGAACTGCTTGAGTTCCTCCAGCGAGCGTTCTGCCAGTTGCGCCAGCTTGCCGGAATCGATCTTGTCGCCGGTGATCGACAGCACGATGTCGCCGGAGTAGACGAGGCCGCCCAGCACGGTGACCAGCAGGTCGGGTTCCAGCCGGTACTTGATCGGCGCGAAGTACTCGACGTCCGAGGTACCCGACAGCAGTTCGCTGCGGTTGAGCACCTGGCCGTGGCCCTTGGCCTTGAGGCGATTCAACACCTCCTGCGCGTAGCGGGAATTGGCCGGCTCGACGCGGTCGCCATCGAGCAACTCCAGCGCATCGAGCACGGCGAGCGCATCCTTGGTGCGAGTACCGCCGGCCAGTGCGCGCAGCGCGTTGCCGATCAGTTGCTTGCGGTTGGCCTCGGTGACCAGCACTGAGAAGGTGGGGTATTCCGGCGAGAGATCGACGAAACGCTGGCCCAGCACCAAACCTGAGATGACGTTCACCACGTCGCGGAAGTTGATGCGCTCGTCCGCGCCCAGTCGCGCCCGGTCACGCAGCGACACGCCTTTGGCCCATTCCTGCAGGTTCTTTTTCTTGCCCTGGTAGGTGACCTCGAAGGCGGTCATCTGCTTTTCCTGCAGCCACTTGCTCATGGCGCGCAGGAAGTCCTGTGCCTTGGACAGGTAGATGGCCTTGGCACCGCCACTGGCGGTGGATGCCAAATCGAGCGCCGCCGCGTAGGACGACAGGTGCCGCTTGAGATCGTCGTCCAGGCCTGTGAGGCGGAAGAACACCTCGTCCGACAGGTTGTTATCGGCGAACTTCGGCTTGTCGAAGGGCTGGATGAAGTAGACGTAGAAGTCGCGCTCGGGCTGGGCTGTGGGGCGATCGTTCGGCGCCCCGAAAAACAGGTAGCCCATGCGTTCGACACGGCGCTCCTGCCATTCGAGCTGGTACTGCCAGATCTGGAAGCCGGGGTAACGCAGGTCGTCGCTGCATTCCATCAGCGCTTTGACGGCGCTGTAGTAGGCGCGGTCAAGTGCGTCGTCTGACAGGGCTTCGGCGCGTTTTTCGATCTGCGCGTCGTAGTCGATGTCCTTCTTGAGGTCGAGGTAGTACTGCTCGGTGTCCGGCGCCTTGGAGATGAACTGGCCGTTGACGGTCTTCAGCACTTCCCGCATCACGGTCTGCACCATCGACAGCAGGTTCTCGGCCGGATCGCCCGGCATGTCCTCCACGCCCGGCTGGAACAGGCACAGAGCGTCGCGCAACTCGGCGGCAGTGGGGCCGATCGGAATGTGAATGTCCCCACCCGTGGTCAGACGGTGCACGGCCAGCGCGTTGATGACGCGCAGCGCCATCGGCTTGTAGGTCGGGCGCGTGAATGCTTGCTGGACCCGCGACTCCAGTACTTCGGAGACGCGCATCACTTCCTTGATGTTGGGGTCGGCGCGCAAGACCGAGTTGGTCTTGATGGTGTTCCAGAAGCTCTCGTAGCTGATGAACAGCGGCTTGTCGTCGGGCACGTCCTGGTCAAGGATGGCCAGCATGGCGGACTCGATAGTCTTGAGTGCGCCACGCTTCTCGGTGAAGTGGATTTGCTCGAACGTCTTCAGGTAGTCCGGGTGAACCGGGAACAGGCGGACGTACTCGTCCATGCGCTCGTTCATGGAGCCGTAGAACTTGGCGAACGGCGTGAGGTATTCGCGGATCTTGTTCTGCTGGTCGACAGTCTTCTTGAGCAGGCGCGCGGAGACGACGAAGCTGACGTCCTGGCGGTCGATC
>JANJTG010000338.1 GCA_024711265.1 Bdellovibrio sp.
GACCGTATCGAAAACGAAAACGGCATGATCGTTCTTTCTAAAGACAAAGCTGACATGCTTCGTGCATGGACTGATATCTCTAAAGCAGCTGAGAACGAAGAAGTTATCGAAGGTACTGTTGTTGCTAAAGTTAAAGGCGGCTTGAGCGTTGATATCGGCGTTAAAGCATTCTTGCCTGGATCTCAAATTGATCTGCGCCCTGTTCGCAACATGGACGTTTACCTTGGTAAGAAATTTAAGTTCAAAGTTATTAAGTTCAATAAGAAACGTGGCAACATCGTTCTTTCTCGCCGCGCTCTTCTTGAAGAAGAACGTGACAGTCTCCGTTCACAAACTTTGGACACTATGGCGGAAGGTTCTATCGTTACGGGTGTTGTTAAAAACATCACGGACTACGGAGCATTCATCGATCTTGGTGGTATGGACGGATTGTTGCACATCACTGATATGTCTTGGGGCCGCGTAAAACATCCTTCAGAAATGTTGAATGTTGGCGATGAAATCCAAGTTAAAGTTCTTAAGTACGACAAAGAAAAAGAACGTGTTTCTTTGGGCATGAAGCAATTGACTTCTGATCCTTGGGAATCTGTTAAGGCTTCTTATCCTCCAGGCACTAAGCTTAAAGGAAAAGTTGTTTCTTTGGCTGAATACGGCGCATTCGTTGAGCTTGGCGAAGGCATCGAAGGTTTGATCCACGTTTCTGAAATGTCTTGGACAAAACGTGTGAAACATCCTTCTCAAATCGTGACTGTAGACCAAGAAGTTGAAGTTGTAGTTCTTGAGGTTGACACTGAGAACCGCCGCATCAGCTTGGGTATGAAGCAACTTCAAGCCAACCCATGGGTTGAATTGAAAGAGTCTTATGCTCCTGGAACAATCATTGAGGGCGAAGTGAAGTCTGTAACTGACTTCGGTATCTTCATCGGCATCGAAGAAGGCATCGACGGTCTTGTTCATATTTCTGACTTCTCTTGGACGAAGCGTGTAAATCACCCAAGTGAAATGTTCACTAAAGGTCAAAAAGTACGCGCGGTTGTATTGGGTGTTGATATCGAGAACGAAAGATTCTCTTTGGGCATCAAACAACTTGAGTCTGATCCTTGGGCAAACATTGAGTCTAAGTACGCTATCGGAACTCAACATGACGTTAAAGTAACTAAGACAGCTGATTTTGGTGCTTTCGTTGAGCTTGAGTCTGATATCGAAGGTTTGATCCACATTTCTGAGCTTACAACAGATAAAATCAACACTGTTGAAGACTTCATTAAAGCGGGACAAACTGTAAAAGCTGAAGTTATCTCTATCGACAAAGACGCTCGTAAGATCGGTTTGTCTTCTAAACTTGTTAAACTTCGCGAATCAAAAGCTGATGTTGACGATTACGTTAAAAAAGCGACTGCAACTTCCAAGTCTACTTTCGGTGACTTGTTTGCTGACCAGTTGAAAAACGTAAAGACTGACAAGCAATAGTCTTGAAGCTGCGCCAAGTCGCCGCAAGGCGACGAAGGCACGCAAAAGCGACGCATTGACTGAGAAGTCATAAAGAGGGACCCTAGAAGGGTCCCTTTTTTTATTTGTGGGATCGACAGGTACCTGCTTCCCTTTGTGTTGATTTGGAAGCGACGCGCCCCAAATCAACACAAAGGGAAGCAGGTACCTTCACAGAAAGGTGTGCTATGAAGGGCAGTTTTTTTAAAAAGCTTGTTATTATCTTTCTTGTTTTTGTGGGCATTGGAGCCTTACTTAAATTAAGCGGCGACTTTTTCGGCGATTCCGAAAAACGAGTGACTGCCAAAAATACCATTCTTCATCTTGAGATGAATGGCGTGATCTTGAATGGGAAGAAGTTTCTTAAGAATCTCAAAAAGTATCGCGATGATCATAAGGTGAAAGCGATCCTGATCAGTATTAACTCTCCGGGCGGGGCGGTGGGGCCTTCTCAAGAAATTTATTCTGAAATTAAGCGCGTGCGCGATGAAATCAAAAAGCCTGTGATCTGCGTAAGTACGGGAGTGATGGCCAGTGGTGCATATTACTCGGCAGTGGCCTGCGACAAGATCGTTGTGGCGCCAGGAGCGTTGGTGGGTTCTATCGGCGTGATCATGGAGTTTGCGAATATTGAAAAGCTTTATGATTGGGCAAAGATTTCTCGTTACTCCATCACTTCTGGAAAGTTTAAGGACTCTGGGGCTGAATACCGCGCCATGCGTGAAGATGAAAGAGCTCTTTTTCAGAATATGATCGATGAAGTCTATGGACAGTTCAAAACCACGGTTATGAAAGAACGTAAACTTAAAGAGGATGTGGTGACGGAGTATGCCGATGGCCGCGTTTTCACTGGTGCCACGGCTGTGAAGTTGGGCTTTGCCGATCAAGAGGGTTTCTATGAAGACGCCGTGAAGTTGGCGGCGGAGACGGCGAAATTGGGCGATAACTACGAAGTTTTTGAAATTCCTAAAAAGCGTGTCAGCATTTTCGATCTTGGCGATACAGAGCGGGAAGACGACGTCAACAGTCTGGCGGAGTACGCGGATGTGCTGAAAGGGAAGTCTTTTGGGCCGGACATTGAGGCGGCGATGAAATTTGTTCTTCGTACAAAATATTTGAATCAGCCTCTTTATATGTTGCCGGGATCTTGGGAGTAAGAGTGGCGAAGAAGAAAGCAAAGAAGATCAGTTCCCAAAAATCTTCGGCAAAGTCACAGATTCAGATCAATCAAGAGGTGTGGCCTCTTGAACGCGATGTCCTTTTTCGTCCCGATCGCATGAAGTATGTGCGGAAGTTAATTAAGCCGGAAGGATGCGTTTTTTGTAAAGCGGCCAAGGCGGAGGTTTCTTTTGAAACTCTTTGTGTCTATAAGTCTAAACACTCGATGGTGGTTCTGAATAAGTTTCCTTATAATAGCGGCCACGTGTTGGTTCTTCCGCTTCGTCATTGCGGGGATCTTTTGAAGCTCTCCGAAGAAGAGTTCCGGGATTTACAAGATACTATCCGTTTAACGATGAAAGCTCTGAATGAAGCTTATGAACCTGGCGGGATGAATGTCGGGCTTAATCATGGGGCGGTCGCCGGTGCCGGGATTCCTGAGCATCTTCATTATCATATGATTCCACGTTGGGCGGGGGACTTGAATTTCTTCCCCTTGATTGCTGAGACCAAGGTCTTGGTTGAAAGTCTGGAGCAGACCTACGAGAAGCTTTGGAGTATTTTAAAAAAATGAACAGAGGCATGACCTTTCAAACAGCTCCGCTCACTCCTGCGGTGAAGTGGTTGCTGATCATCAACGTGGCGGTGTGGTTTGTCTTTCAAGTGATCTTGGAAGGCTTTTTACGTGTTCCTTTTACTTCGATCTTTGGACTTTTTCCGGGAAAAGTTCTTTTTGATTTCCAGATCTGGCAAATTGGAACTTACATGTTCCTGCACTCTTTGCAGGTGACTCATATTCTTTTCAACATGCTGATGCTGTGGTTCTTCGGAGCTGAGCTTGAGCAGCGTTGGGGAACCCGCTTCTTTTTGATCTACTATTTTGTTTCAGGCGTTGGCGCCGCGATCCTCTACTGTTTAGGGGTTTGGGGTTACGCTTTGGTGACGGGATCTCAAACGGGATTGATTGTGCCGGTTATTGGAGCCTCCGGGGCCGTTTTTGGTTTGTTGTTGGCCCAGGGGTTGATCTTTGGAGATCGTATCGTCTACTTCTTTATGTTATTCCCGATGAAGACCCGTTATTTTGTGGCCTTGATGGGGTTGGTTCAATTGGCCTCCATGATGACCTCAAGCGTTACAGGCGGGGAAGTCGCCTATTTAGCCCACTTGGGCGGGTTGGTTTCGGGTTTTATCTGCCTTCAGGTCAAGGCTTGGTTTGATCGTAATTCTTGGAAGAAAAAATCAACCAAGTCCAAAGGACGAAATCTGCGCCTGGTTGTTGATAACGAGAAGAGCGACAAGCCTCCAAAGTATTGGAATTAAATCAAATCTTATTTTAAATACTCAAAAGGGCTTGTCTCCGGCTCTGTTAAAGAGGCTTTTTTGGTCAAGTTGGGGGCTAGACGCGGTGTAGGATTTGCGCTATATCTTAGGCTTCGTTTGAAAAGGGGTTTTTATGTCTTTGGCTCAAGCTAATAAAAATTTGAAATTCGATAAAAGAATGACTGAAAGAAATGTGACAGTCGGTGAGATGACTAAAGAAGAATTGCAAAAGCACCTTGAATCTCTTCCAGATCTTTCTCACAACGTTGAGAAGTTCACAATCGACGGAAAAAATTCTTCCTCAACAGAAGAATCCCACTAAGGGTACGCCGTACCTTCTAGAATTGCCCAGCGAAAGCGGCACAATGAAAGCCTCTTCTGAAAGGAAGGGGCTTTTTGTTTTTTACAGATCGCGATTTTATTGGAGGTCGATTTAGTAGAAGGCCGTCCAGTAAATACAATCACACGCTGTTAAAGTCCCGCCCACATAAGAGGTCCACGAAAAGCCTGTGGCGCTGATAGCCAGAAGGCGGGCAGAGGTGCACCCTGAGTTATCAAGCTCTGCCATTCCAACTTAAGAATTCACTGCCTCCACAAGTGGGAACTCCTGTTTTTAAAACGAAATCAGAGGGAAAATTTTCTCCCAACTTTTCTGCCGAA
The DNA here is from genome assembly GCA_024711265.1 of Bdellovibrio sp. Taxonomy (GTDB): domain Bacteria; phylum Bdellovibrionota; class Bdellovibrionia; order Bdellovibrionales; family Bdellovibrionaceae; genus Bdellovibrio. The sequence continues at coordinate 4,627 of JANJTG010000338.1, forward strand.
TGTGCGAAGGCTGAAAAGGGGACCGTGCGAATTTCATTATCA
>JANJTG010000111.1 GCA_024711265.1 Bdellovibrio sp.
CGCTTCTTGGTAATGGGGTTGACACCGATGCTTGAAAAAACCATCTCTTTATTTTTGGCATCGCGAGCCTTTCGGTAACATTCTCCGACGCGAAGGTCCTTGAATGCTCCATTGACAAGATTTTTTCCCAAAAAGACGGAATCGTCTTTCGTCTTTGCCAAAGAAAAGATCACTTGCGCATTGGTGGACACTAGAATGATATCGTCCAAAGAAAAGTCCCGGGCCATTCGCTCTGTCCGAGAATAAAAAACTTTATTCAAAGCTTCAAAGGAGCTCGTGAAACCTTGTTGGTCTTTTCCAGGAACGAGGCCCGCTCCGTAGAAAGCTCCTTCGTAAGCTATAAACATACCCTCAATCAAACGACTGTCATTGACTTGAGCGCCGTAGTTTTTCAGTCGCTCAACGTGAGCAGATACATTCTCTTTGATGCCTTGTCCTTGCGACAGAAGCTGGGACTCCATCTGCTCAGCCAATGCTCTTCTTGTGTTCATGGCGCTAATGAGGATCAGCGCCACCGCACAAACCCCGATTGCAAAGAATATCAAAATGAATAGTTTTCCACGAAATCCTATACGCACGGGGTCCTCCACCAAGCAATCAGCATCAAAAAATCTGTAGGTTTACTTCCAAACCCCAGAGCCAGCGATCCACCCTTTAGCTCCACCGCATTTTTTTACGAAAGAAACTTTATCAGTGGCTTTCTCGGCACCAGGCTTTGGCCATACGTAATCCACCCAGCCCCCTTCTTTTTTGGCTTTTGCCATCTTGTCGAACTCGACAAAAAGCGCCTTGCCGTTGTCATCTTTGTTTTCTTTTAAAGATGTTTTGTTCAGCTTGGGTTTGATGGGGTGAAGAACCATGTTCAAGTCCACGTCTTGTACCCAAACATAGTTCGATCCGCAGAAGCGAAAGCCTTGAACCATTTCAAGAGCCGCGTCTCCTTTGGCTTCAATTTCTTTACAAACTTTTTCAACAGCATCTTTTGCCTGTTCTTTGGTGCAAGCTTCCTCCGCATGGGCCGCAGTACTAGCAAGCAAGATAACAAGGGCGGTTTTTAATAGTCTCACGATGATCTCCTTATTGATTGATTCCAATATATGCGAGAGACATATCGGACAACTTTTTCGAAAGTTAACTTGGCTAGAACACTTCAAAGAGGACGAAGACTGGAGTGAAATGTGAGTCTGTTCAATATTTAAAATATGAAATTCAATTAGGCCCACAAAGAACTCATTAAAACATCGATACTGAGCCCAGCTCGCATGCAACATTACAAATTATGAGCCTATTTTTTTGTAGGATTTTTCGTGCGAATATGACCTGCAACATAAACTGATTTTCTTTACCTTATTTTCAGATTTTTTAACTGCAATAATAAGATTCAATACTTAGAAGCTGCGAACTTTTGCAGTAGAACTCATTTTCTATAAGGGGATCAACGCATGAACAGCCATCCGGAGGACACGCCAAAGTCGATGGCTCCAAACAACACTTGGGACGTGATTGCCGCCACCTGTGCAGGCACCCTTATACAATGGTATGACTTCTATATCTTCGGCTCTTTGGCCACGATCCTGGCCTTACACTTTTTTCCCTCTGGTAGCGAAGTAACGGCCTTGCTGGGAGTTTTCGCGACATTCGCCACGGGATTTATCAGTCGCCCTATCGGCGCCATGATCTTCGGACGCATTGGCGATATAGCGGGAAGAAAATACGCCTTTACCGCCTCTCTCCTTTTTATGGGCGGCGCCACAACTCTGATGGGGCTTCTGCCTACCTATCAAGAAATTGGCATACTCGCTCCTATAGCTCTTTCGATATTACGAGCTTTTCAGGGACTCGCGATGGGGGGCGAATACGGCGGCGCTGTTGTCTACGTTGCCGAATTCAGTCCCGATGGCAAAAGAGGTTTCTACACCAGCTTTGTTCAAGTGACCGCCACCATGGGACTTTTGGTTTCACTGGGCGTTGTTCTGGTCACACGTTTGCTGCTGGGGGAAGATTCGTTCAAAGAGTGGGGATGGCGAATCCCCTTTCTGCTCTCTGTGGTCTTGGTGGTCTTTGGATACTTTGTTCGCAGAAGAATGTTGGAATCCCCTGTTTTTGAAAAAATTAAGGCCGCCGGGGAAACATCCACGTCTCCTTTGCGGGATGTTCTGTTTAACCCACACAACAGAAAGTTGGTCCTTACTTCCCTCTTTGGTATTGTCGCAGGACAAGCTGTGATCTGGTACACCGGACACTTCTATGCGCTTTACTATTTACAAACTATTTTGAAAGTCGATTTTGTCGTCGCAAATTTTGTGATGGCGGTGGCCCTTGTTCTTGCCACCCCCTTGTATGTCCTCTTCGGGGCTCTTTCCGATAAGTACGGGCGCCGCAACCTGATGGTGACCGGAATGATTCTGGGCGCTTTTTCTTATTACCCGATCTATCTGGCGATGGATCACTATGCCACTCTATCACCTCAACTGCTCACCAGTACGACCCATCGCCCCTTCTATTTCTTTATGATTCTTCTGATTTTCATTCAGATCTTCTTTGTGACGATGGTTTACGGGCCGTTAGCTGCTTTTCTGGTCGAACTTTTCCCCGCCTCCATTCGTTATACAGCCATATCTTTGCCCTATCATATTGGCAATGGAGTTTTCGGAGGTTTGGTACCGATTATCGGGGCCGGGCTCACGACTTACACGGGAAATCATCTTGCCGGAATTGCATACCCGATTGGCGTGGCTTTGATATCTGCCTTGATTGGAATTCTCTTTGTTTCTGAAAGAACAACCATCAAATGGTTCCCTCTTCAAGATCGTTAAGGGTAAAAGTCGTATCTCACATGAACGCGATTTTCACCTTGCAATCCCATCTTCGATCCGCTGGCATACGGTGGCACCTTGCGAATCTGCTTCTTCTTATTCTTGGGATAGGCTTTATTGTCCACAAAACAATCGAAGTGCGAATTCTTACACAAGGACGCAAATGAATTTTTATCACCCTTTAAAACATAGGCTTCAAGGGCTTTGGTCATTTTATCATGCATCTGCAAGTCCTTGGGACTGACCACGATGCTAGAAGACGGAGCAGACTCACTCTGCGACTTTTCTTCTTTCTTTGTTTTTTCTGACAAGTCTGCTTTCTTTTCTAAAACAGTTTTTTGCGCACATCCCGCAAAAATCAGAACAGATATAACGAGGAAAAAATCTTTTTTCATCTTGCCACCCACTCAGACCAAAGCATTTTTTCCCCTCGCGGGTTTTCTTTGGCATAATTATAAAACTGACGAACAAACTCGGCCCGTTCCTTTTGATAAGGATACTTCCACTCTTTGGGATCGCCAACCGCTATCACATCATAGTCATTGCTCAGTTTGGTATTGCGATTGATGATCTCATCAAAACCCACATACTTCGCACTCAGCAACATATCATACAAAACCATAAAGGTGGTGGTTCGCCCTTTCCCCGCACGACAGTGAAAGTGAACCCAGGAATTTTCAGGAAGATCCCGCACTGCCTGAATAAAACGATCCACTTCGGAATCAACAGGACGAACATGATCGGTCACAGTCAGGCGGACATACTGATGGCCATTACTACGAACCATGCTTTCTTCTGTTTCGATGCTTTTAATTTCTTGTCCCGCCAGTTTATCGCCGACGCGAAGATCCCCCAAAAGACGCCGTTCGCGGCGCACAGCCTCGTCGTGATTAAGGTCCGCGTTGGCCCAATCTCGATCCGCATACCAAGTCACTGGCATATCGTTGATCAATCCGTGAGACTCTTGGCGAAGATCAAAAACATAAAGAACGGATTTATTCTTCTTAAGAGGTTTGGCGATCTCTTTAAGAGCTTTAGGCCCGAAGCTCGCACTGCCTGATATTTTTAAATCCATATTTTTGCGATAGTTTTCCGGCTTAGGGCCGGCATGGTCTTTATCAAAAATCAACTCTGCGGGACCTGTCGGTTGAGGTTTGGTCATGAAGAACGCCAGCTTAGGAGATGAGCTTTCAGCAGTGCCAGAGACTGCTTGATCAGAAATGCTTTTTTCTGCACAGGCCGCCAAAACCATGAATGATAGAATCAAGGGTATTCTCATAGTCTTCTCCTCTAGTAAAAGCCTAGAGGAATTTTGACCTGACGACAACCCTTCAATCTTTAAATGTGAACTTTAAGCTTTTAAGGTCCCGCGCGCGAACATCTCTTCCAGATATTGAGCCGCAGAGTCTTGCGTTCGCATATAATAATAAGCCCGCAAGATCCCCTGCTCTTCCTCAGAAAGGGATGCATTGGTTCCTCGGCGCTTCAAACGATCTTGAGAAATATGATAAAGACTGAGGGCGCCTGCGACTGAAATGTTGAAACTTTGTACAAAGCCGGTCATCGGAATGATGATGCGTTCATCGGCAGCGTCAATCATCTCGCGACTGACTCCGTCTTTCTCGTTCCCTAAAACCAGCGCCACCTTGCCGGAAAAATCAATCTCATGAAGAGGCTTGGACTTTTCATCCAAATGGGTGACACAGATTTTGTAGCCCTGATCTTTCAAAGCTTTCACGCACTCCGAAGTCTTTTTCCACTTCTTAACTTCCACCCATTTATCGGCGCCTTGAGTGACTCGATTGGCCTCTTTGAACTTTTCTTGGGTCTCGATGACTTGGAAATTACCAAAGCCCAACCCTTCCGCACTGCGCATGACCGCCGAGATATTTCCGCGGTCATAAATCCCCTCTAGAACAACGGCCGTGTCAAAGTTGCGTAAGGACACGACTCGCTCGATTTTTTGACGACGTTCTTCCGTCAGTAAGGGCCCAATCTTCTCAAGAACAAGCTGATAGTGTACTTTTAAACTGGCGTTGATCTCAAGCTCGGGCCCATAGGGAAACATCGCTACCTCAATTCAGACAATGGCTACTTATACAGTGACTCAGGGTTTTTGGCCAAATCACGTGTGATGTTCTTTTGGTGCGCTTCCAAAGTTCCGCCGCCGATTTCCAAAAGTTTGGCATCTCTCCAAAGTCTTTCCACTACGTACTCACCCACATAACCATAACCACCCAAAACCTGGATCGCACGATCTGCGACATTCTTACCCATGGTCGTCGCAACCAACTTCACGCCGTCAGAATCCAAACGATTCCCTTCCTTATTCAAATCCATGCGACGAGCTGTCTCGTACACGTAAGCGCGTGCGGCTTTGTATTCCGCATAGCTGTCGGCGATATAACGCTGGATCTGACCGAAGTGATTCAATGATTTTCCAAAGGCCTCACGCTCGGTTGCATAACGATTCATAATTTCAATTGAGCGACGAGCAATTCCCAAACTTTGTGCCGCCAAAGTCAAACGTTCGATCTCAAGATTTCTCATCATGTGCAACATAGAGTCGCCTTCGTGACCGACAAGGTTGGTCGCCGGAACATGGCAATCTTGGAACACCAGCTCCGCCGTATTGGAGCCACGCATCCCCAGCTTGTCTTTGATCTTTTGACCCACTTCAAAACCTTTATGATCTTTTTCAACGATGAATGTCGAAACCATCGCGCGACCATGTTTTTCACCGGTCTTGGCGTAAACCAAAACCAAATCGCAAGGCGTGTTGTTTTCATCAACGGTTCCGTTGGTGATCCACATCTTGCGACCGTTCAAAACATACTCATTCCCTTTTTTATCCGCACGGGTTTGCATACCTAAAACATCGGTCCCGACAGCAGGTTCAGACATCGCCATGGCGCCCACCCACTCCCCAGAACAAAGTTTTGGTAAAACGCGGTGACGTTGTTCATCACTTCCGTTCACGGCGATGTTGTTCACACAAAGCATGGAGTGCGCCAGGTAAGCCAAACAAAAACCAGGATCTGAGGCTGACATCTCTTCGTGAACGATAGCCGCCGCCGTCGCATCCATTCCAGCTCCCCCGAACTCTTCGGGAACCGTAATCCCCAACAAACCCAGTTCGCCTACTTTTTTGAAAAGCGCCAAATTGAATTTTTCACTGCGATCAAATTCATGCGCTTGCGGCTCAATTTCAGATTCCGTAAATGACTTCACTGTCTCGCGAAGCATGGCGTGTTCTGGGGTTGGATTGTAGAGATCAAACTCTTTCCAGTTGAATGACATAAAAGAGACTCCTTGGGGTCAAATCGGGTAATTACTCAACGCGTGAATCTATTGAGAGAGTGCTCTCGGGGCAAGGTTTTGGCTATGATAATGCATCGCATGAGTGTCAATTAACACCCCCTAGAGGGAAGACCCTGGACGCAGATCGAGACCTCGCTTACCTTGGGGCCTACGACAGGGAGATCTCTCACAATGAAAGCCTCAATTTTAGGCATCGGCACGGAACTCACCGACGGCCAAATCGTCAACAAAAACGCCTCTTGGATTTCGAAAAAATTAAAGGCGCTGGGGCTCACAACCGTCACGCATTTGGTGGTTCCCGATGAACGACGTTTGATGCGCGAGGGAGTGGACTTCTGCGCAGAAAAAAGCGACTTGATCTTTATCACTGGGGGGCTCGGTCCCACGTCAGATGACTTCACTCGCGACGTCGTCACCGAGTGGGTCGGAGTCCCTTTGAAGTTCGATGAGACCTCCTGGGAGCACGTCAACACTCGCCTGATCTCGCGCGGTTATGTGGTGAAGGACATCCAGCGACAGCAATGTTATTTCCCTGAAGGCGCCACCATCTTGTTCAACTCACAAGGCACGGCCAATGCGTTTTATCTCGAAGCCCATGGGAAAAAAGTTTTCGTTTTACCTGGGCCCCCTCGAGAAATTGAGGCCGTCTGGGAAGGTTATATTGCCGAATGGTTAAAAAAGAACACCGCACACCTGGATCCCTACATCACGCGCATGTGGGACACCTTAGGCGTCGGCGAATCCGACGTCGCCGTCATTGTCGAAGATATTCTTAAAGACGTGAAAGTTGAAAAGGGTTATCGCGTGCATCTTCCTTATGTGGAGGTCAAACTTTCCTATTTTAAGTCTCAAGAAAAGGACATGACTCCCGCCCTTGAGAAGCTGACCGAGGCCCTGGCTTTTTGTACCATCGCCCGCGACGGAACAGATGCGGCAGAACTCTTCGCCGAACGTTTAAAGAACATTCACTCTCTGTGTGTGATTGATGAGGTCACTGGGCAATTCCTTATGAATCGCCTCATGCCTGTTTTGCGTGGATTTATGACCGATCAAACCTGGAGTTTTTCAAAATCTCGCTTGGTAAAAAGTCCGGCCGAGGTGCACTTACATATTCTTCCTAAGGACGAACACTCCTGCGAAGTCAGTCTTGAATACAAGGGCCGCAAAGTGAAGGATCTGGTAACAACCCCCTATACAACCATGAACATGCGTGAACGCCGTCACCAATACTTTGCAGAAATGGCCCTCATCTTCTGGCTCAAAAACCTTTAAGGTACCTATTTGGTACCTATTTGGGTTTGATGTTGAGGTTTTTAAAGGCGTCGCTGAGAGAGCCGAAGCCACTGGTTGATGAGGCGTGGGACTTCCAGCTTGTGTCTTCCGCTTCATGAGGCAGACCTAGAGAGATCTTTTTTTCTTCGAAAAGAATTTGATCTACTTGCACAGTCACTTCATCGCCACGCTTTTTGTTTTCATATTGAGTCGCTTCAACAGAATCCCGCCATTTGGATTTTGGCAAAAGACCTGTCACGCCGGGGGCGATGTTGATGAAAAGACCATAGGTTTCTTTCTTTTCCACTTTCCCCTTCACCACCGTTCCCACAGGGAACTTCTGAGGAACAGACAACCAGGGGTTGCCTTCGCCGTCGGCTTGCTTCAAAGACAATGAAATCTTCAGTTTGCCGTCGATTTCTTCCGTCTTCAAAAGTTTCACCGTCACGGTCTGTCCTAAAGAGACGATCTCATGAGGATCATTGACACGCGACCACGCCAACTCAGACACGTGGATCAACCCTTCAATGCCCGGCTCTAACTCGACGAAAGCGCCAAACCGTTCAAGGCGCACCACTTTACCTTCAAGCATCGCGCCCGGCTGATGTTTCAACATGAACGTGCCTTCATTTTCTGCACGTTGCAGTTCCAACAGGCGACGACGAGACACCACGATATTACGGCCCTTGCTATCAAACTGTGTGATCAAAAACTCAAATTTACGCCCCACATATTCAGTGGCATCTTGGGCAAATTTCAAATCAATCTGACTGATGGGGCAAAAGGCCGTCTTCCCCTGGACGCTGACGCGGAAACCGCCATTGCAAGTTTCGGTGACTCGGCCTTCCACCGGAAGTTCCATATCAAAAGCATCTTCCAAAGAATCTGTCGTTGCCGCCAAAGATCCCTTCTTAGCAAGGCGAATCTCGCCCCCTTTAATCGCCGTCACAACGCAATCAATGACGTCGCCCACTTTGTATTTCACTTGTTTGTTTTCATCCAAAAGATCCCGCGTGAAAATCATTCCATCCACAGGAGTGCCCGTAGAGACAAAGGCCTCTTCTTTCCCAATAGAAAGGATCTCCCCTTGAAACTGATCGCCCACGCTTAAGCGGCGATCCATGCTCTTTTCAGATTGAGCGAACATCTCTTCAAAACTTGCGAAGCCCTTGGACTCCTGAATATCATCCCCAAAAATATCTTTCTTAGACATAAATCTTTTCCTTAATGAAAAACCAAAACTGCTTAAATCCTCGTCCCCGTGCCAGGGAAAGACTCGAGAGTCGAAAGAGAATACCCTGTTCAAAGCGCCAAGGAAAGATGATTTACGAACAGCCGACCGTGGTCCCGCAATTAGGACATCGATAACAACCACTAGTAAGCACCGTGTCGCTGCCACATTCCGGACATTTCATTGTGAAATTAGAGGCGGCAGGACTTTCCTCCTCCTTCTGAGCTTTATGCACATTCAGAGGCTGACTCTGCTTACTGCCATCTCGATACACAGCGACAGCCTTCAGGCCGAGCTTCCAAGACATATGGTAGATCCGACCAATATCCTCTTCCGTCGCCGAATTAGGTAAGTTCACAGTCTTGGAAATGGCCCCGCTAATAAAAGGCTGCACGGCCGCCATCATTTTCACATGACTTTCGGGAGACAGCACTCGCTGCCCCGAAGCCCCTGTTGCACAATCAAAAACGGCCAGGTCTTCTTCGTGAAACTCAGGACATCCCACCACGGTGTTATAATCTTCAACGTACTTCAAAATCGCCGTGATCTCTTCTTGTGAGTACTCGAGCGCCTTCAAGGCCGGAGCGACCGATTGATTGACAATCTGAACCTCTCCGCCCCCAGCAAGCTTCTTAAACTTGATCAATGAAAAATCGGGTTCAATGCCCGTTGTATCACAATCCATCAGAAGACCGATCGTTCCCGTTGGAGCGATCACCGTGGCTTGAGCGTTACGGAAACCATGTTTGGCTCCGTTATAAAGAACACCCTTCCAAAGATTCTTCACCGCCTTATCCAAGCCCTGGGGAAGATACGACCAAGTGACTTTTTTAAGTGCTTGTTCGTGCATCTTCATGACTTTCAACATGGAGGAGCGGTTCTTCTTGTAACCGACAAAAGTTCCTTTGGCGCGTGCGATCTCGGCACTGGTTAAATAGGCCACGCCCGTCAATAAAGCCGTCAAAGCGCCCGCCCAAGCACGTCCCTCGTCGCTGTCATAGGCAATCCCTTTTTGCATCAAAAGACTTCCAAGATTGGCAAACCCCAATCCCAACGGGCGATAGTCATGGGAGTTCTGAGCAATTTTTTGTGTGGGATAACTTGAATAGTCGACCAATATCTCCTGCGCCACAAACAACGTGCGCGCCGTGTGAATGAAAGATTCGAAGTCAAAGCTGCCATCTTCCGCCAAAAACTTAACAAGATTGATAGACGACAGATTGCAAGCGGAGTCATCCAAAAACATATATTCAGAGCAAGGATTGCTAGAGTGAATTTCATCCGTCTGGGCGCAGGTATGCCACTTATTAATGGTGTCATGGAATTGCACTCCCGGATCCGCGCACACCCAGGCGGCGTGGGTGATCTTTTTCCAAACTTCACGAGCCGGAAGTTCGCGCAGGACTTTGCCGGTCAAACGCGCTTTCAGCTTCCAAGGCGCTTCCTTTTCCACCGCTTTCATAAAGGCATCACTTAAGCGAACCGAGTTGTTGGCGTTCTGTCCAGACACGGTCTTATAGGCTTCACCCTCAAACTCTGGACTTAAACCTGCCGCAATCAGCAGATGAGCTTTTCTTTCCTCGCGCATTTTCCAATCGATAAAATCCAAAACCTCGGGATGGTCGATATCGACAACCACCATCTTCGCCGCGCGCCGAGTAGTTCCTCCGGACTTGATCGCTCCCGCCCCTTTGTCCAAGACTTCTAAAAATGAAATCAGACCTGAACTGGTTCCTCCGGCGCTGGTCAGCTCATAACGACTGCGAATTTTTGAAAAATTACTTCCCGTTCCAGATCCGTATTTAAAAAGCTTCGCTTCGGTTTTGGCGAGATCAAAAATCCCTTCAATGGAATCATCCACGCTTTGAATAAAACAGGCGGAACACTGAGGACGCTCGTAGGCATTGTGGGTCGCTTGAATACTTTTCTTTTTTTCGTCCCAGGCGAAATGCTCACTGGGAGAGTTGATTTTATAAGACTCCCAAAGCCCTGCATTAAACCACACCGGACTGTTAAAGGCTCCTCGCTGAGAAAGTAAAATATATTGCAGCTCTTTGGCAAAGACGTCGGCGGCTTTTTTGTTTACGAAGTACCCACCTTGTCGCAAGGACGACGCGGCGACGGCTTTCACCACACGATTGATGAGTTGTCGCACCGACTTTTCGTGTTTGCTTTTAGGAACACCCACTTTACGGAAGTACTTGCTGGCAGCGATATCAATAGCCAGTTGCGACCAATCCGCTGGAGCCTCAACATTCTTCATTTCAAAAAAGATATGCCCCTCGCGATTGCGGATTTCACAATCGACCTTCCTCCACTGAAACATCGTCTCGGGATTTTTTCCTGGTGCCACAAAATAGGACGGACTGTGCAAAGAATATTTTTTCATGAAGACATTGTAAATGTTTGAACGAGATCCGCCAAGCCACGCTCTGCTCGCCTTAAGTCTGGCGGGTTAAGGCTCGGCAATCTAAATTAAGTTCAGTAAAGGTTTCTTGTTTGACTTCAACAAACAACCGTTAAGAGGGGGGTCTAGATATCAAAACCTTTAGACAAGGGTGAATATGCAGCAAGCGACGATGAATAAGTCCCTGTTGATTATCAAAGCCTCTCAAGGAGGCCTTGGGGCCGTGGAGGGTTTTCTTAGAAATCGAGACTGGAAAATCAAAGCCACCACCAATCTCAAAGAAGCTCTGATTTATCTCGTTCAAGAACATCCCCAATTTGTCATGGTCGCCATAGACCATCCCAATCGCAAAATTCGCAATCTCCCCAAGATCCTGGCGCAAGCCTTTCCTGTTTGTGTGATCGCCTTTTCAGAACAATCTTCTGCCGCCTCTTACAACTTACTAAGCACTTGTGCCTCAGAGTATCTTCTTTATCCTCCAGTCACGGGGCCCGCCGTCGAACGCACCGTCAACAAATACTATAAGGACCAACAAACTCGCGGTCTGGACCCGCATCGCGAACACGGTTCGTTCTCTTCC
>JANJTG010000357.1 GCA_024711265.1 Bdellovibrio sp.
TTCATATATATCCTGGAAGATGATGAACGTATCCTGAAGGATCTTTTTGAAACTCTGAAGAGTATAGATCCGCAGCTTCATATACGCATTTTTCCAAGCCTTGCCCTTTTTCATGAATGGCTCAAAACAGCCCTTCAAGAGGGTCCCAAGGCTCTTGCTACCGGCGGACAAAAGTATAAAGACGACACATCTGAAGACGTGCCCCCGACAAACGATCACCAACTTCGCTTGGTGATCGCCAAAGATGAATTTCTTGGCACTCAAAATATGGGACTGGTCAAGCGCGCACGGGAATTCTTTTTAAGAAAGAAGATGTGCACAGAACAAGATCCGACCTCTCTGGTTCTCACCGCTTTTGATAGTCCGGACTTTGATATCGACCTTGCTGAAGATCGCATCATCAGCAATGTCATTTTCAAACCCTTCGATAAATTGATTTTAAAACTGCACTTGGAATACGCCCTGGCTGGCCACCATCCTTTAAACACCAGCACAGTGGCGTCCATGAAGATCAAATCCACTATTGAGATGCTTAAGGGCGTCACTCTTAATAGTATTTCAGAGATTGGTTTTTCAACGATTAACAATCATGAAATCAAGATCGGTGCCATGACCAAGTATTATGGTGAACCCTTCAAAACAGACGACAAAAAAAGCATTTTCGCCTTTTGCAGCTCCTGCAAAGAGATCGCCCCTAAAGAATTCCTCTGCGAATTCCTTTTTTTCGGGGCCGACAACAAACAGATTAGTCAAATCCGCCGCAGCATCTTACAAAACAAGTCTCACAACACTCAAGAGCTTAAAAACACTCGCGGCAGCACCACTCGGGTGCTAATTCTTGACGAAGATTCCATCTACTCTTCTGAGTTAAAAACTTATTTGGCGGATAAAATTTCCAATGTGGAAATTTATATCTACAACAGCTACGCACAGCTTCAGTCGGACCTTGCGGATAAGGAAACTGTTCATCGCCAGCATCTGCCGACTCAATTCGACATTGTTTTTGCTAACTACGAAGTCTTCGCCATCGAACAAAAAAAACGCTGGGAACAGCTTTGCCAGAATCTGCAAGACCGCGCCAATAAGTCGGCCATTTCGTTGGCCACAATGCCCGCTCTTTATGTCATTGCGAAAAAGAATCTTAATTTAGACGAAGTTCATGGGTTAACGTCTTGGGTTAAAAATCTATTTTTCTCGCCCCTAGATAAAGCCTATATCCTAAAAAAGCTTCTTTCCCAACACCCCGGACTACTCAATAAAGAGGCTTCCACTATCGCCAATATGAAAGATCAAAGCCTCCTGAAAGTGGCAAATCCGGTTGAGATCACTCAAATTTCCGAGGCGGGGCTGGTGCTTAAATATTATCGTCCCATGGCTCTGGGGTCTTTCCGCGAATTTATCTTGTGGCGTCCCGAAGAACTAGAAACTCCCGAGATCATCGGCAGCGTCACTTTCACCGAAAAAGACAAAGGCAGCGAGGCCGTCCTCAATCACTTCGTCTTTTTCGGAATGAAAGACTATTTCTTAAAACACAT
>JANJTG010000358.1 GCA_024711265.1 Bdellovibrio sp.
GCGGAGCGTGTCCTCGACGTGGACTGCCAGGACCTTCCCTGTGCCCTCGGTCTGCGCCGCCAGTTCGCGCCACGCACTCTCACCCTGCGGAGTATTGGGAATGAACTGCGCGAACAGGTCGTCGCCGGCGCGATATACCAAATCGGGAATTGCCGGGGCCTCGCCTTCCTCGCCCTCTGCCTCGACCGCCCCCACTGCCGCGAGCAGCTCCTCTTCGCCCTGCAGCGCACCAGAAATGACCTGCGGGGCAACTGGAGGCTGTTCATCCGGCAGCACCAGCGCTGCCGCGTCGAAGGCCACGACCGACTCATCCACCGAGCTGACGGCAGGCGGCGCGACATCATCTGCGACGGGGGCCAATGCGGCGCCATCAAACTGCAGGGCATCCGCGCTGATCGCCGCGTACTGCTCCCGCATGCGCAAGGACCAGTCGATCAGTGCCTCGTGGTCATCGATCACGTCCAGCTTGTCCGGAATCGGCACAGCATTGGGGCCGCGCTGGCCGACGACCACGATCCGGATGGGAAAACCGGCGCCCTGCTTTGAATACAGTCCCCCGTCGACTTCGACCACATCCACTTGGTAGTTGTCGGCCAACCAGTTGAACAGGTAGCGCGAGCCGCCGCGCACCTCACCCGCCTTGCTGTCGATCGCGTTGTCGCCGCCGATGATGTAAACGGCCAGACCATTGTCGGCACGCTTCTGCAGGCTTGCGACCAGGATCTGGTGATCCAGACGGCTCACCTTGAGCGGCCCCATCATCACCGGTCGCGCCAGGCCGCCGAAAGGCGGATTGCAAATGATGGTGTCGAACTTGCCGTCGCTCGTCGCGGCGCGCACAGGTAGCGACATGAAGTCGCCGTACTCCACCGCGACGTCGGGGCGGTCACGACGAATCGTTGCCACCCGCGCCGGATCGATGTCCACCGCTGTAACGCGTGCGCCCCGGATCAACGACACCAACGAGCCGTTGCCGATCGTCGGCTCCAGTACCGACGCACCCGTCTGATCGCCCAGGATGTACTGCACCGCGACCGAGATCGGCAACGGCGTGGAATACTGTTGATTGACGATGGAGTTGGCTGTGCGCGCCTGGAACGGCGGTTGTCCCTCTTCCAGACGCCGGGCCTGCTCGAATGCCTCAGGGCCTGGCGTTGTCGCCGTCTGGTGCAGCGCACGCACCATGGCAGCCTCGACGGCCTCCT
>JANJTG010000033.1 GCA_024711265.1 Bdellovibrio sp.
GCAACATCCGCACACGGCGACAACTACATTAATCACGAAAAAGGCCTCTGGTCTTGGTTAACGACGGTCGATCATAAACGTATTGGTCTTATGTACATGATCACTGTTATGTTCTTCTTCTTCATTGGTGGGGTTATGGCCCTCTTGCTTCGTTTAGAGCTTTTTGCTCCGAACGCGGCAGCCAACGTCGGAAACGTTTTGAAGAACGGCGACGTGTACAACCAAGTTTTGACCTATCACGGAGCGATCATGGTTTTCATGGTGATCGTTCCGGGAATTCCGGCGATCTTGGGGAACTTCTTCTTGCCTCTTCATATCGGAGCGAAAGACGTGGCCTTCCCGAAAATCAATTTGGCAAGTTGGTACTGCTTTATGGCAGGGGCTATCTTGGCCATTTTGACGTTCTTCTTTAAGAAGATCGACACCGGCTGGACCTTCTACACGCCGTACTCAATCCGCACGGGAACTGCGACAGTTCTGATGGTTTTGGGTGCTTTTGTGATGGGGATGTCTTCCGTTTTGACGGGATTGAACTTCATCGTAACGGTTCACAAATTAAGAGCACCGGGCATGACTATGCACAGAATGCCTCTTTTTGTGTGGGCTCTTTACTCCACAGCGATCTTGCAAATGCTGGCGACTCCGGTTCTTGCAATCACATTGTTGTTGTTGGCGGCTGAAAAGCTTTTCGGAGTGGGAATCTTTGACCCGGCTTTGGGTGGAGATCCGGTTTTGTTCCAGCACTTTTTCTGGTTCTACTCGCATCCTGCGGTTTATATCATGATCATTCCTGCGATGGGTGTTGTGTCTGAATTGATCACAACTTTCTCTCGCAAAGTGATCTTTGGTTACACGGCGATTGCATACTCATCTTTGGGTATTGCAGGGGTGTCCTTCTTCGTATGGGGCCATCACATGTTTGTGTCAGGTCAGTCTGAAGTCGCGGGCATCATCTTCTCGTTCCTCACGATGCTGGTTGGGGTGCCGACAGCGATCAAAATGTTCAACTGGGTTGCGACGATCTATAAAGGATCTGTGACATTTGATTCTCCAATGCTGTTTGCATTGGGTTTCTTGTTCTTGTTCGCGATCGGTGGTGTGACAGGGATTATGCTTGCGACATTGCCAGTGAACGTTCACTTCCATGACACTTATTTCGTAGTGGCGCACTTCCATTACGTAATGGTGGGTGGAACTTTGATGGCTTTGATGGGTGGACTTTATTACTGGTTCCCGAAAATGTTCGGAAAAATGTTCAACGAAGGCGTGGCTCGTATGTCTTTCGTGTTCATCTTTATCGGGTTCAACGTAACCTTCTTCCCTCAGTTTATTTTGGGTGCGATGGGTATGCCACGTCGTTATTTCGACTACATCCCGGCTTATGAAACTTTGAATAAGGTTTCAACAGTGGGCTCTTGGTTGATTTTGACAGGCTTCTTGTTGGCGCTTTATGCGATCGTTCAGGGTCTCAGAAAGGGCGAAAAAGCACCTTTGAATCCTTGGAACTCCAAGACTCTTGAGTGGACGACAACGTCTCCTCCTCCTCACGATAACTTTGCAGTAGAACCAATTGTAACAGCGGGGCCATATGAGTACAGATAGCACTACACACGGCAATATCCGTTCAGCTCACGTTTCTCATCACTTTAAAGATGCGAATCAAGAGTACGATAGCGGTAAGCAAGGTATTTGGTTGTTCATGGTGACTGAGATCCTCATGTTTGGAGCGATCTTGGTGGGCTATGCGATTTTCCATCATATCTATCCTGAGATGTTCGCTGAAGGCGCGAAGACTTTGGACTGGAGAATGGGATTTATCAATACTCTGGTTCTGATCTTCTCTTCATTCACAATGGCGATTTCGATTTCTTTTGTTCAGAAGAATGACACCAAAAAGGCCGCGATCGCGTTGGCGACGACCATTCTTTGCGGTGCGATCTTCATGGGCATCAAGTACTTTGAATACACGCATAAGTTCCACTTGGGTCTTTACCCTGGAAGATTTTTGGATGTAGCAAAAGTCGGCGCCGAGCATGCCAATCTTGGTATGTACTTTGGATTCTACTACTGCATGACGGGTCTTCACGGTATTCACGTCTTGATCGGTATGGGCTTGATTGCTTGGTTGTTGTTCCGAACCATTCGTGGTGATTTCCACTCTCAATACTGGCTCCCTGTTGAAGGTGTTGGTATTTTCTGGCACATCGTGGATTTGATCTGGATCTTCTTGTTCCCTCTTCTCTATTTGGTGGGGTAATAAAAATGGGTAGCAATAACTCTCAAAACGACGCAAATGTTCTTCATCCGCATATCACGCCTCTGGCCACTTATATTAAAGTCGCTGGTGCGTTGTTTGCTTTGACGTTCTTGACGGTGATCGCGCATCAATTTAACGCTCAGTTGGGAGCTTTTGCTGCTCCGATCGCGTTTTTGATTGCGATGGTCAAAGCGGGATTCGTTCTGCTTTACTTCATGCACTTGAAAGACGACACGAACATGAACCGTTTGATCTTCTCTACAGGTTTCTTTTTCTTAATCGTTCTTTTCCTCTTCAGCGTCGTAGATATCTTTACGCGTGTGAAAGAGGTTAGTCCTTTATAAGATCGTGCTTAGAACATTCGCAGATCTTACTAAGTTTGGCATAGTCGTGTTCTCGGTCCTCGCGGGCCTGGCCGGCTATGTCACCGGCTTCCAAGTCGAAGAATCTTTTAATTGGAAAGAGTTTTTGGAAGTCTTGTTGGGCATTTATTTTATCAGCTCGGGCTCTTTAGCACTGAATCAGGTGCAAGAGTGGAAGTTGGATCAAAAGATGCCTCGGACAGCCAAACGTCCGATCGCTTCTGGTAAAATCAAGCCTGCAGCGGCAGGAATTTTGTCCGTAAGTTTTATCTTTGTTGGACTCAACCTTCTATTTAGTTTGGAACCTGTTGCCGGTTGGGTGGGGCTCTTTTGTATCTTCCTATATAATGTAGCTTACACTATGTACTGGAAACCTCGCTGGGTCTTCGCCGCTGTTCCTGGAGCCATTCCTGGAGCTTTGCCTGTGACTATTGGTTATGCGGCGGCAAATCCCAATATCTTTAATTCAGAGTCTTTGTATCTCTTTTTGATTATGTTTTTATGGCAAATGCCTCACTTCTGGGTTTTGGCAATTCGTTATAAAGAAGACTATGCAAAGGGGGGCATTCCCACATTGCCTGTAGCTTTGGGGATGGAAAAGACGCTTTTCCAAATTGGTCTTTATACCTTTGTGTACGTTGGTGTGGCCTTGGCGGCTCCGATGTTTGTTCACGCAAGCTGGATGTTTGTTCTTTTAACTTTCCCGTTTGCTTTTAAAGTCTTGCAAGAGTTCTATCGTTATTACAAATCCA
>JANJTG010000035.1 GCA_024711265.1 Bdellovibrio sp.
GATCTTGAGATCGCCGCCGAGGTTTTAACCACGGATGCCGTACGGATTCCTGAAGGAGCTCGAGTTATGGTTTCAGGATTGGGAATGCTAGAAGTGCTGCCAGCCAAAGTGGTTGGCGTGAGTCGTGCGGGCTTTACGAAAATATCAGCTTTGGGAGTCGAGGAAGAAAGAACGGAATTACGCATGATGTTTGATAAACTCCCGCGAGAGCTTCTCTCTCGAGTGGGTGACACTTTTCATGTGGAACTTTCAATTCTTATTTCGCAAGATGAAAATGTCTTGAAGATCCCACTGTCGGCGGTTTTTAAAGATCAATCCAAATGGATGGTCTATGTGGTGGAAAACGAAAAGGCCGCACTAAAAGAGATTTCCATTTTAAAAAGAAATGACAACGAAGTGGTCGTTACTCGCGGACTGTCGGAGGGAGATTTGGTGATTGTGTTTCCGGGTGACGCCGTAGCTCCCGGCAAGCGCATTCAATGGAAGGAAGTTGTCACCCCCTCAAGTCCTCCGGTAGGGGAATAATGTCGGTTTCGCCGGGGACCTGGGGGAAGCTTCCGTCTCTCCAGGCTTGTTTGGCTTTTTCAATTTTTTCTTTCGAAGAAGAAACATAGTTCCAGTAGATATGCCGTGGTTCAGGCAAAGGCTCGCCTCCCAACACCACCAGATGAGTCTCTTCAGAGGCCACGACCTTGAGGACAGAATCGTGGGCCAGAACGACAAAGTCATCTCCAGAGATTTCCTTATCGCCCACAGTAAGGCGTCCTTGAAGGATAAAGAAAGCCAGCTCTTGATTCTCGGGATCAAATTCAAAGACTTGCCCCTTGGTCATCCGCACGTCCATAAAAAATAAGGTTGAGAAAACTTCAACCGGTGATGTCTTCCCAAATGCAGAGCCTGCGATCAAAGAAATATCCACTCCGTTGACCTGAAAACGGGGAATGCTTTCTTGCGGATGATGAGTGAAGTGAGGCGGGCCCTCTTCGTGCTCTAGAGGGAGGGCCACCCAAAACTGCAGCAAATGCAGACGGTGAGGGATGTTATGAAGTTCCGGTGGTGTGCGCTCAGAATGAGAGATGCCAATTCCCGCCGTCATCCAGTTGACATCCCCGGGAGTGAGGAGTTGTTTGTTTCCCAGGCTGTCGTGATGCAGGACTTTCCCCTCAAGAAGATAGCTTAAAGTCGAGAGTCCAATATGAGGATGAGGGCGAACGTTCATTCCTTCGCCGGCGGCAAAATCTGTCGCTGGGAAGTAGTCGAAGAAGATAAAGGGGCCCACCATGCGCTTCTTGGCGTAAGGAATGAGGCGATGAACGGTAGCTCCACCCAACGAAATCAAGCGCGGTTCGATCTCCATCAGAATGACATTCTGTGTGGAACTCATATTATGCCCCCTTTTATTCTGTCAAAACTCATGTTAGCCTAAATCACTTTATTAGACGAAGAAGAATTGAGGAAGTAGCATGAAAACAAAAAAAGAGATCGTAGAGAACTGGTTGCCTCGCTACACAGGCGTACCTCTTGAAGACTTTGGACAATACATCTTGCTGACCAATTTCAGCAACTACGTGAAGATGTTCGCAGAACAATTCAACGTTCCCATCCGGGGGCAAGATAAACCAATGCAAACTGCCACGGCGGAAAATATCACCATCATGAACTTCGGGATGGGTAGTGCCTTGGCGGCAACGTGTATGGATTTATTGTCGGCTATCAATCCGAAAGCGGCATTATTTCTTGGAAAGTGCGGCGGCATTAAAAAGAAAAATCAATTGGGCGATTTTGTTCTTCCGATTGCGGCTATTCGTGGCGAAGGCACAAGTAATGAATATATGCCGGCAGAGATTCCCGCTCTTCCATCTTTCCGTCTTCAAAAAGCCGTCTCGACGATGATTGCTAAACATCAGTGCGATTATTGGACAGGAACTGTTTACACCACGAATCGCCGTGTCTGGGAACACGATGAGACTTTTAAAGACTACCTGACCAAAACTCGGGCAATGGCGGTGGATATGGAAACAGCCACGATCTTTGTGACGGGTTTTGTGAATGAGATCCCGCGTGGGGCTTTACTGCTTGTTTCGGACAACCCGATGATTCCCGAGGGCGTTAAGACAGAAGAGAGCGATAAAAAGGTCACGGCTAATTATGTTGAGAAGCATTTGGCAATCGGAATTGATGCTCTTCGGGAGTTGCGTGATTCCGGCGAGTCTGTGAAACACATGCGCTGGGATTGATTTCAGACAGCTTTCCGTGCTCCAAAGTTCCTAAAAATAGACAGGCCGACGAGGGTGTTGTCAGATAGATTTATCTGACAACACGTCCCTTCAGTAAGTAAAATGGAGGCCTGTATGACAAAATGGTTTGTGCTTCTACTTACGGTTTTTTCTTTATCACAAGGGGGCGCAGCTCAAGAGTTGCCTCGCCCCTTGCCTGATGATCCCTATCCCCGTGAGCCCTATCCTGGAGAGCCTCCCCGAGGCGTGGAGTATCCTTACTCGGTGGGAAGTGGCGATGTGGGAAGATTTGCGGCAAAGACCTATCAGTTCTTTCCTCGAACGGATCTCAATCGGCTGATTAAGATCCGCATGATTGGGTTGAAAAATAAAATTGTAATCAACGAAGTAAGGCTTGTTTATTTAGATAATGGCAGCGAGCGAGCCGAGCTTATGTTGCCAGGAGATCTGCATGCGGGGTCGTTTCGCGAAACCTACTTGGACGGGCGCCCGATTTACCGTATCGAGATCAATGCCTCCTCTTCGAACATATTTAAAAAGCCTGGGGCATACCGGGTGGATGTCACGGCTGTGAGATGACAAATGCTTAAATTGAGGGCATGAAAAATCGACAGGAAATTTCAAAAAGCTTA
>JANJTG010000368.1 GCA_024711265.1 Bdellovibrio sp.
CAGAACCGCGAAGCCTTCATTCCGTGCACGCCGCACGGAGTGATGAAAATGCTCGAAAGCGCCGGGGTGGCGGTGCAGGGGGCCGAGGCCGTGGTCATCGGCCGCTCGAACATCGTCGGCAAGCCGATGGCGATGCTCCTGACCAACGCCGGCGCCACGGTCACCGTGTGCCACTCGAAGAGCCGCGATCTCGCTTTCCACACCCGCCGCGCCGACATCCTGGTGGCGGCGATCGGCAAGCCGCGC
Organism: Bdellovibrio sp.; assembly: GCA_024711265.1. GTDB lineage: Bacteria > Bdellovibrionota > Bdellovibrionia > Bdellovibrionales > Bdellovibrionaceae > Bdellovibrio. Next base: position 247 of record JANJTG010000368.1, read on the forward strand.
TTCGTCACCGGTGACATGATCAAGCCTGGCGCCACCGTGATCGATGTCGGCATCAACCGCCTGCAGGACGGCCCGGATGCCGGCAAGCTGTGCGGCGACGTCGATTTCGAGTCGGCCAGTGAAGTGGCCGGCGCCATCACTCCGGTACCGGGCGGCGTCGGGCCGATGACCATCACCATGCTGCTGGAAAACACCGTGATCTCCGCCGAGCGCGCCGCGCGCTCGCGAGAGCTCGCCTCCGGCACGTGAGCAAAGGACGCACAATGAGCGCACTCCCCCCCGCCGTCGGCATCATCATGGGGTCGAACTCCGACTGGCCGACGATGAAGGCCGCGGCCAAGGTGCTGGAGGAGTTCGGCGTGCCCTTCGAGGCCAGGGTGGTGTCCGCCCACCGCACCCCCGACCTGATGTTCGAATACGCTGCAACCGCACGCGACCGCGGGCTGCGGGTGATCATCGCCGGCGCCGGCGGCGCCGCCCACCTGCCCGGCATGGTCGCGGCCAAGACCACGCTGCCGGTGCTGGGCGTGCCGGTGCAGTCGAAGGCGCTGTCGGGGCAGGATTCGCTGCTCTCCATCGTCCAGATGCCGAAGGGCATTCCGGTCGCCACCTTCGCCATCGGCGAGGCCGGCGCAGCCAATGCCGGGCTGTTCGCGGTGGCCCTGCTCGCCAACGGCGACCCGTCGCTCGCCGACCGCCTCGCCGACTTCCGCGCCCGCCAGACGCAGGCGGTGCTAGACATGACCCTGGATTGAGAGCCGCACCATGATCCTCCCGCCAGCCACTCTGGGCATGCTCGGCGGCGGCCAGCTC
>JANJTG010000412.1 GCA_024711265.1 Bdellovibrio sp.
GACCATGCCACTGCGGGGCGTACCACGCTGGTCATCGCCCACCGCCTGTCGACGATCGAGAAGGCCGACCTGATCCTGGTGATGGATCAGGGCAGGATCGTCGAACGCGGCACCCACGCCGGGCTGCTGGCGGCAGGCGGAGCGTATGCCCGCCTGCACACGATGCAGTTCCGCGACGAAGGCTGAGCGCGCTTCAGACCGCCGCCATGGTGGTCAGGGCGGGGACCGCGAAGCCATGGCGCGCTGGTAATGGCCGAGGAGATCCCGCCAGTCGGCGTCGGGCATTGGGCTGCGGTGGCGGTCGAGCTGAGCGAGGTCGTGGCGTGACGCCAGCCGCGGCAGGAGCCGGCGGCGGGCCTTTTCCAGATCGAGCAGGGCGACATCCACCGCGGCGCTGTTTTCCGTGCTGCGCACGAAAATGTGCTTGGGATAGAGGCAGCCGTGCTGCCAGTGGCCGCGATGCATCCGGGCGAGCGTTCGCGCAAGTTCGCGCAACATCGCCGCCCGGGTGGCGGGGTCGTGCGGCTGGCGGTACCAGGCGTCGAGGTTGAGGTAGCCCTCGAGCGCCTCGGTGACGAGGATTGCCTGCCACTGGCCGTCCTGGTTGCGGGCGCCGCAGTAGGTCAGCGTCGGCACAGGCACTTCGAGAGTGGCGAGGGCGCGCAGGGCTTCGGCCTCGCGCAGCACCGTGGGGCGGCCGAAAGGATGGCGCAGGGAACGGTGGACATGGCCCGTTTGCCGCTTCACGTACAGCAACGATCCCGTTTCGCCGCGCAGCAGCTGCACTCCGCTGTTGCCGCCGCGGCGGACATTCGGTGCCTCGACCCACTCGCCCCGGGTGTTCCACCAGTGGATGAAAGGCCGGGCAGGCCCGCTGCAGGCGCTTACCGGCATGACGGTGCCGCCTTGCGCAAGACATAGACCCGCCACATCGCATAGCCGGGGAGGAAATCGTGGCGGCCGATGATGCCGAAGCCGGCACGGACGAATTCATTCTCGATCACGCTGCGGGAGACGACGAAGCGGTTGGCATTGCTGCCGGTCTTGCCCGCCGCGGCGCGGCGCCGTTCGAGGCGGGCACGCTTCCAGGCCTTGTAGTTGCCATCGACCCAGAGC
>JANJTG010000066.1 GCA_024711265.1 Bdellovibrio sp.
TCTTCCTTAGAAGAAAGAGTAGCGTAGTGAATAGCAATGGGGTAGCGGAATTGCTCTCAAGCCAGAAGTTGGGAAGGGTCAAGCCTAATTTATAAGTTAAAGAAACAGTCTTCGGTGATTTTGGACATAAAAAAAGCCGACTTATTCAGTCAGCTTTTTGCGGATCTCGTTGAAGAGATTTGGTGCCCCGCGAGGGACTTGAACCCCCACGCTTGCGCACTAGATCCTAAGTCTAGCGTGTCTGCCAATTTCACCAGCGGGGCACACCTTAATTGCGAATGTCAGTGATAGCTCAAATGGCCATCGGGTTGCAAGAAAAATTTCAAGGCAAAAGCCCCAAAATCTTGCGTTGAAGGCCGATTATTTCTCGGCGATCAACTTTTTGTAGTCTGGAGCTCTCATCAGGTTTGCGAGCTCTTTTTCCGTATCCATTTCGATACGAACCAACCAACCCTCATTCACAGGGTCGTCGTTCAATACTGAAGGGTCGTCGCCCAAGCTGGTATTAACTTCGATCACAGTGCCTGAAACAGGGGCATAAAGGTCGCTGACGGCCTTTACAGACTCAACGACACCGAAAGTTTGTCCTTGAGTGATTTTTTGACCTTCTTCAGGAAGCTCTACGTAAACGATTTCGCCTAGAGAGTCTTGAGCGAACTCAGTGATTCCCACAGTAACGATGTTTTCGTCAACTTGCGCCCACTCGTGTTCTTTTGTGTAATAGTAGTCTTCAGGGATGTGAAATGCCATGTTCGGCTCCTTATTTCTGAACAAACGGGGTTTTTACGACCACCGCCTTAACTTTACGACCGCGGATATCCAGAAGGAATTCAGTTCCTTCTTTTGCGTGAGCTAAATCGATATAAGCAATACCAATAGGCTCATCCAAGGTCGGAGAATGTGTACCACTAGTTACCTTGCCGATTTCTTTGTTGTCAAAAGAAAACAGGCTGTAACCCTGACGAGGAATGCCCTTCTCAAGCATCTTAAATCCCACAAGATTTCTTGAAAGGCCGGCCTCTTTTTTGCCCACGATCAGGCTCTTACCCATAAAGTCTTTTTTGGCAGGTTTAATCACCCAGCCCAGGCCTGCCTCGTATGGATTCGTCGTGTCATCAATTTCGTGACCGTAAAGAGAATACTTCATTTCTGTGCGGAGAGTGTCGCGAGCACCCAAACCAATGGGCATTACGCCCAGGTCTTTGCCCTGATCCAAGAGGGCCATCCATAAAGCGGCCGTGCCTCCAGCCTCTACAAAGACTTCACAGCCTTTTTCGCCTGTATAACCCGTGGTGGCGACCATGATTTTGTGATTTTGGAATTGGCCGTGTTGAACCGTGAAAGGCTTCATTTCGCCGACCTTCATTCCCAGCACGCGATCACAAAGCTCCAACGCTTTCGGTCCTTGGATGGCGATTTGCCCCCAAAGATCGCTCTCGTCCGTCATGTCAGCGCCCTTATTGTGTTTAGTCATCCAAGCAAAGTCTTTGTCTTTGTTGGAGGCGTTCACGCACACAAGGTAATCTTCATTTTTCTTCAGGCAATAAACGATGATGTCATCAACCAAGCCGCCTTGATCGTTGGGAAGCAAAGAGTATTGAGCTTCGCCGTCATTCAACTTAGAGACGTCATTGGTCGTCAACCACTCGAGAGTCTCGAGGGCTTTGGGGCCTTTCACGCGAACTTCTCCCATATGGGAAACGTCGAAAAGGCCTACGTTTGTGCGCACGTTGTTGTGCTCTTCACGAAGACCGATGTACTGAACGGGCATATACCAGCCGGCAAAGTCGACCATACGGGCGCCCAACTTTTCATGTGTTTCTGCGAGTGGTGTCTTTTTCATGGGCCGAGTGTCCTTTTCCCAAGGCAGACAGTCAAGTCGCTGTGTGCTTGCCCGCAAAAATAGCATCGTGTTATGGATGTGCTTTCATGTTTAAACTCTCTCGCCGTATGCAGCTTATTTATGATCATCTTCTTCCCGGAGAGCCGGTGTGGGACTTCTGTTGTGATCACGGTTATATGGGGCTGAATGCCTACGAAAGTGGCTCTTTTCCTGAGGTTCATTTCGTCGATCAGGTGGAGCATATCGTAAGTCAGCTCCAGAGCCGCTTTCAATCTGAATATTTACGCCCGGATTCGCCGTCGCGGGCTTACTTTCACGCATTGCCAGGAGAAAATCTTCAAGAGGTTTTGCGCGGAACTGTTGTGATTGCGGGGGTCGGCGCGCACACCATTCATAAAATTGTGGGGTCGTTGCATCGTCGCGAGCTCCTACTAGTCTCCCGGTTGATTTTGTGTCCACAAAGAGACGAGGAAAAGCTCGTAAAAATGCTGGATTTTGAGCTTCGGGACAACTTCAACTTGTGTAATGTACATTACGAAGTTGTGGAGCGCGGCCGTGTCCGTAAGTTATTGATATTCGATAAAAATGAGTAATTTCTAGAATAACAATGACGCACCCCGAATAGCATTATTAAAAGTTCGTAAGGTGTGAACAAAATATTGATTAATGAGGGCCCTATACATAAATGTGTCCACATGCAGGAAGTAAATAAAAACTCAGATTTTAGACAGTTTCTTGAAGATGAATTGGCTCGTCGTAGCCAGAACTATCCCCGTTACTCATTGCGTGCGTTCGCCCGCCATTTGGAAGTGGACTCGTCATTCTTGTCCAAGATTCTAAACGGCAAAAGAACTGTCACCATGAGAACTATTCGTATGTTTGGGGAGCGTTTGAACCTCACTCCAGACGAGCTTCTGCGTTTCGGCGAAATCAGTCGCGAAAAGAAGATGAAGCGTAAGCTTGAACGTCTTTTGGAGAGAATGCCTACTGAAGAGCGTGAGCAATCCACCATCACGATCACCGTGGATGAAAATCGTCTGACGGAAGCCAAAGAAAAGATCAAAGCTTTCCGTAAAGAGTTGGCTCAGTTCTTAGATGCGGGCGTGGCAGAGGGTAAAACTTATCAAATCTCTGTTTCTCTTTTTCCTGTCGCGGGATTTGGCGTTAACGACTAAAGAGTTTTAAGATTTCCATTTTGGAATAGACCGAGTGTTTGGTGACAATCACTCGGTTTTTTATTTCTGACGTTGGTTAGAAACCTCGGCAGGCGGGAATGGTCAGTTGTTTTTTAACGGGTTCTACATTGTAGTCATCGGACAGGCGATAGTCGACCAAGACGGTCAAGCCATGAATCGCACAGCTTTCAAGCTCCATCAAATCATGGGCCCCATTGCGATATTCATAGGCATTGCGTGCAAAGTCCTTTTTTAAGGCCTTGCAGGCTTCATTCAGATTTCCTTGATAACAGGCCTGAACGCTGTAGCGACCGCCCCAAAACGAAGAGTCCTTGAAGTAATTCAACGAGTAAACGATTTCGCCATCGGCGATAACGTCGGTTTTAATGGAAGTCTTTGCGGCAAACGCGGAAGTCGAAAAAAGAAACGCACAGAAAAGAACCATTGTTTTCATAAGGACCTCGTGAGTGGCCCTGCTTATAGCAGTCTCAAAAGAGTCTTTCAAGACAGCGAGGTCTTTTGAGAAAATGAACATGAAATTTCTATTCGGGGTGAACTCTAGAAGGACTTAATTTCCGTCTGAACCCGCAGTTCATTGGAAACCTTTTGAAGATCTTCAGGGAGTTGAACCAGGACCCCGCGGGGGATCTCTTGGCGAAGCCCGGCCTTGTGCATCCACGCCAGAAACTCTCGTTCGGAGTTGCGGCAGATGAGTTGGCGATCTTTGCCCTTTTCCTCCAAACGATCCCCGACAACCCGAGCGACTCCAGGTGCTTTGGGGGGCGGTGTCTTGCGCATCAGAAGGTAACTCATGGTCAGTGTGCGGTTTTTCATAGGAAGGTGTTCTTCCATTTTTTGAAACCATTCCGGAGCATCGAAATGAACCCGATCATGGCACCAATCGTGTTTGGATTGGGTCAGAAGCGGGCAAGGGCCTTCGTGGGTGCAAGGGGCCCACACGTGAAAACCTTTTCCCAAAAGCTTGTGGCGAAGCTCCAGCAGTTTTCGTCCATCTTGCTGAGTAGAGGGTTCCACCAACATCAAGGCTTCGCATTGAGCCGCCCATTCGGGAATGTCGGACAGTTCGGTCAAAGAGTAAGAAAATACTGCCAAGGTCTTTTTCGGATCTTTGATTTTGGGCGCGCTAAAGGTGCGTTGCCATTCTTGCGCTTTAAATTGAGGAAAAAACCGTTCAATGATTTTTTGAGGTTCTGCAGCTCGCTCGATCAATTGAAATTTAAATTCATGTTCTTCTGACAATACCAAAGACGCCGTCGCAAGCCCTGCGCCGAAATCAATGATCTGCTCAATGTCTTTGAAAAAGGATCTCTTGCGAGCTTCGGTAACAATTCCACGCAGTCTTGTGGCATTTAAAGGCAAATAATAACAAAGGTAAGCCACTTGCGCCCAGG
>JANJTG010000081.1 GCA_024711265.1 Bdellovibrio sp.
GAGAACCACTGTATACACAGTAGACTGCAGCCAACGCGTCTTAGGCTACATTATCGGATCACGTGGAAAACATATCCAGAGTATTCGCAACCTAAGCAACGGAATCAGCTCGCGAAAAGGCTTCCGTTCTATTGTTGAAATTCCTTATTTTAAGCCCGAAATCACATCCATAGATGATTGATGCGACGTTTGCGAGTTTCTAGAATGCTCAACTAGTTCTGATAATACAGGCCCCGCAGTGAGGCCTGTAAAGTTGTGTCTCCCATCCCCACTCAAGACGTCAGTCGCCCCGCCCCAGCCTTCGCTAACATTTGATCCGCATCACTTCGGAACGTGGCAAGATTCAACTGCATACCATGGAACAGGGTGCTCCAATGGCGGGCCATGGCCGCGACAGCAATGGCTTCTTGGATCTCGCGATCGGTGGCACCATTAAGTTTGCCAGCAGCACGATGGAAGTAGATGCAATAATCGCAAGGGATTTGTGCTGCTACCGCTAATCCTATCAGCTCTTTCTGCTTTCCCTTCAACGACGTGTAAGGGTTCAGTTGCAGTCCTTTAAATTCACTCCAGGCACCAGCAATTCCCTCTTCAGGAAAGAGCAAGAAGAACTTAGGAACGAGCCCCAATGTCTTTTCAATGTCTTTGTAGGTTTCAGCGGCACTGGAAAACTTCACCAAAAACGTCTCTTGAGGTGGTGGTTTTCCTCCTGATTTTTCCATGGCCTTTTTCACATAATCCATGATCTGGTCCGCTTCTTTTCTAAATGCATCGCGATCCATTTGCGACCCATTGAGAACCGTACTCCAATGACGAGTGATCGCCGCCATGGCGGTGGCTTCGGATTGTTCCTGCGGTGTCGCTCCATTGTTAAGACTGGCGGCCTGCTCAAAGTAACCAATCAACTCGCACGGAATCTGCGCGGAAACACCCAAGCTGATAAGGTTTTTCAATTTAAGTTCCAAAGCGGTGTTGGGATTAAAATAAAGATTTTTCGCCTCTGCCCAAACACCTGGCAAACTTTCATCCGTGATAAAGTTGACGAAGTCCGGAATAGCACCAAAGGTGCTGCGGATATCGGCCAAAGTCTCATCAATGGCTCGCCACTTGGAGGATGAACGTGGAACAGGTTGATAGGTTGATCTCATTTCTTTTTCTGTTTGTTGCTTGCCCGTCGGCATAGGTATCTCCTTTTTTAAAGATATCCTGAGTTGGTTGTCCCTTAAGGTCCAAAATAAACTCCGATCTCTGTAAGCAATCAGAATCTTTTAAATAAGAACTGCCTTTGACATACTATCGTGGCTTGAAGCCCCAAATGACTGTTTTTGATTGGACGCAAATGCTCACATCGGGCTGATCTACAATATAATGAGTTAGAGAGGACGGACCCCTGCACAATCCGTTTTTTCCTATTTAAAACCCCCTGGTCTAGTGATACACAAGAAGAATGAACCAGGATCGTACCCTTAAGAAAGAGATCTTAAAAATGGTGGCGGGCTTTCGCCGCTTCCGCGAACGCTTCTACCATGAAGAGACCTCGATTTACGAACGTCTCGCCAGCAGTGGGCAAAGACCAAAGACATTAATGATCGCCTGCAGTGATTCCCGAGTGGATCCGGCCATTCTATTTTCATCGTCGCCGGGGGAAATTTTCGTTGTCCGCAACGTCGCCAATTTGGTTCCGCCCTTTGAATCCTCTCAAGGTTTTCACGGGGTGAGTGCTGCGATTGAATTTGCCGTGGTTAACTTGGCAGTTGAAAATATCGTTGTCCTTGGACACCGCCAATGCGGAGGTATTCGCTCGCTCTTTCAACCTGAGAACCTGCAAAAAGGCGGCTTCGTTGCGCAATGGATGACCATTGCCGAAGAGGCCAAAGGAAAAGTCTTAGTTAAAAATCCTCACGGCGATGTTGAAACGCTTTGTCGAGAGTGTGAGCGCGAGTCCATCGTGACCTCGTTAGACAACTTGCGAACTTTCCATTTCATTGATGACGCCATTAAAAATCGAGGACTGCAACTTTTTGGAGTTTATTTCGATCTGGAAAGCGGTCAACTGTGGCATTATGATGATGTCATTGGATCTTTTGAAGAACTCACTTTATCTTAAAGAAACAGGTTTCCACTTTTCTGAACGAGGGACTGCTCATGAAACGTCTTGTTGCCCTGCTTTTCTTCTTTTTGACAGCAAACAATTCTTTGGCGGAGACGCCCGTCAAGGAACTTCAAAAAACTGCAAAATCACTCTTCGGGATTATACCTGCAAAAGAAAAACTGCCTGACAAAACGACCTTGGAACAAATTGAATTGGGACGAAAGCTCTTTTTCGACTATCGCCTCTCCAAAGATGGCAGTACCGCCTGTGTACGTTGTCATCAGCCACAGTTTTACAGCACGGATCGCCTGCCTCAATCAATGGGATTTAACAATAACAAAGGGGCTCGCAATGCCCAGTCTATTTTAAATCTGAAGCACCAAACTATTGTCCATTGGCGCTTCGACCGCACAAGCTTGGAAGAGCAAGCTCTTAAAGCCTTCACAACTCCTCTCAGTTTAGGAAACTCCAGCGTGGAAGAAAGTTTGGCGCGCCTCAGGGGCGCTGGATACACGTCACTTTTTACGCGCGCATTTCCTAAGTCCTCCAATGCCCTCTCTCTTGAAAATGCGGCGGTCGCATTAGGACAATATCAACGTTCCTTGACCACACGAGCTCCTTTTGATCGATTTCTTGAAGGAGACACTAAAGCCATTTCCTTAGATGCTCAGAAGGGTTTGCGCACCTTTATCGACGTCGGCTGTGTCTCTTGCCACAATGGCCCCGCAGTGGGAGGGAGAAGTCTGCAGAAGTTTGGTGTGTTTCAAAACTATTGGAATTTAACCCAAGCACCAAATCCGGATAAGGGGCGATTTGAGGTCACTCAAAAGGAAGAAGACCTTTATGTTTTTAAAGTTCCTTCTTTGCGAAATATTTCCGAAACGGCTCCCTACTTTCATGATGCTTCCACAAGTGATTTAAGAACGGCCATCCGCTGGATGGGAAAATTGCAACTCAACAAAGATCTCAGCGACGAGCAAGTTCAGTTGATTAAAACATTTTTAGAAAGCCTTAAAGGAGAGCTTCCCAAAAATTATCGTGAAGCTCCGGAGCTCACCTCTGAATCTTACGCAGGCCCCAACCTTTAAATACTAAACAGACAAGCATCAATTTGCTGCATTCCCAAGGGTTCCTAGCCTTGCTATATCCGCTCATCACCCAAAAATAAGGAGCTACAATGGGAAAAATGATGATCGCATTTTTGATATTATTGTCTTTGAACGTATCTGCACAAACTCTGAAGTCTTACTCGGGGCAAACCCTTCATGGACAAGAGCAAATCAATGAACAACCGACAGGAAATATCTGCTATGTCGTAGTTCGACAAGTGACTTCGGCGGAAACAAAAGGACATCATTGTTTCGACATTGAGGCTCAATTTGCCTTTAACAACGATCAGGTCAGCAAAGACCCAGTGTCTCTCATGTCTCGAGTGACTAACTACCACCGCCCTGAGTACCCTGCAGTAAAAAGTTGCGCCGCAGATCTTGATGGTAAAACATCGGGCCAAGAAATTTACGGACTCAACACCGATATTCTTTATACGCCTTTCTTTGCGGCGACTCAAAAGATTGGAGGCACTCAGTATGATTACTTCCTCACTATTGATCCCGAAAGCAAGATGCCATCACGTGCACGCGTTCACGTTTTGAAATGGTTCTCTGAAAGAGACTATGACTGTGTGAATTTGAAAAATTTGAATTGATCTTTCAACCCTCGCTCCCTGGAAACTTCGGCTTCCTTTCGTTTGGGAGTGAGGGTTATCTATTAAATGACCGATCCTTAAATTGAATCACCATTCGACGACTACGATTCCTTGGGCTCCGGTGCCACCCGCACCACCCGGACAAGAACAGGGAGATGGAGTTCCGCCGCCTCCGCCCGCTCCCCAGCCGATTCCACCGTAATAGGATTTACCGCTTGTCCCCGATCCCTTACCAGAGCCAGACAACAACACCGGCACGGCACCTCCCGACAAACCATGATCTGCAGCGATTCCCTCGCCTCCTGTGTTCATACCCTGTTGGACTTTTTGTCGAGCTGTCCCCGCGCCGTTTCGTCCGACGAAAAAACCAGACGAGCCACTACCGACTCCAGTCCCTCCAGTGGCGCAGGTTCCACCAAAACATGAAGAGCCACCAGCGCCGCCATTGATGGCGCCACCAGCACCCACCGTCACACTAATGTTTTGTCCTGGTGTCACAGCGACAGCCAACCTGGACATAATCTGTCCCGCCTTTCCCCCGTTTCCACCATTTACGGCCGAACAATCTGTCTGACATTGACCTGCATAGCCCCCGGCACCGCCTCCCGCCATTGTCAAAAATACCGTTGTGACACCTGCCGGAACCGTAAAAGTCCCGTTGGCTGTAAAGTACGTATAGCCGTGAGTTGAATCACTACTAGCTCCATTGATCTTCATCCAATTCGCCGCATGAACGAAGTGACCAAAAAGTAAAAGTGCTATGCTTAAGCTTATTTTTTCATAAATAATTACCATTCAAGAACAATGACTCCCTGAGCCCCATCGCCACCTTTAGTACAATTAGAGGAGTATCCACAGGCTCCTCCGCCCGCTCCCCAACCGACTCCTCCACGACCACTCAGGGTCGCATCTTCGCCTTTCACTTGATAAGGCATGGGAGCGGGAGAACACCACAATCCACCACCACCACCACCGGCCCAATTAAGACCGCCAGCATTGCCGCCGTCGCCTCCGTAACCGCCCCCTCCGGAGGAATGAGGATAGCTATACCCCGAGGCTACACCGGAGCTAGCACCACACAAACCCGGTTCTCCGGCACTTCCCCCTTGAAGCCCCATACCGACATCATAAGAGCCTCCTATTCCAAGGCTCGGCACACCTCCACCAGAACCACCCGATGCCGAAGAGGAACTTCGTCCTGTATAAAATGGATTCTTCCCTCCTAAACCACCGGGAAGAACTAAAGTGCCAAAGGAAGATGAGGTGCCATCGCCGCCGTAGGCACAGCTACCACCACCGCCCACGCCTCCGGTTCCGATAGTGACCGTGTACGATTGTCCCGGAGTGACGCTCACCATTTGACGAACCACAAATTGACCACCGCCGCCACCTTCGCCACGGCAATTGCTATCTGTCGATTGTCCCTGCCCTCCGCCACCACCGCCGATGCCCGTTACGAACACCTTCGTGACTCCGGTTGGTGCCACCCAGGAACTATTTGAAGTAAAATAGGTGTATCCACCAGAGCCTGATGAGCTTCCACTCAATTTTTTCCAAGTAACAGCCATGGACAAACTTGTCGCTGAAGAGACAAGAATCATGACACTCAATTTCAATGCGCGAATGAATCTTTTCACTTTCATTCAATTCCCTTCGACTTCCATGCTCAAACCTAGTTGCAAATCATTAAGTTCCCGCTGCTGTCTCGAGCGATCGCTCCGGCACCGATCGCCGAGCAATCATCACCTTCATTCGCAGTTGTCGTGCCCGGAAAAAAGTAGGCATTAGAATCGACTATTTTGTTATTGTTGATTTTCAAACTTGTCGCATTCACAGAACCCGAAACGGTTGCCGAACCATTGATAACCGCAGATCCTGTACCACTGGGCGTGAGAGTCACATTCTGATTCGTTCCACCCGCCGCAAATGTCAAAGCACCAGTGCCGGTGATAGATCCATTGGAGGTTCCGGTTCCACCATTAGCGACTCCGATCACAGAACTTCCCGCAGGGTCTCCATAATCCGTTTCGCACACCCACGCACTTCCATTCCAACGCATCTTGCTTCCAGCAGCACAGGTCGATGAAGGCAATCTCGCATCATTCGCTTGCACGACTTTTCCGGCGGTATTGGTGGTCGCGAAGTCAGGAACAATACTTCCAGAACTTGTTGTCAGGCCTGTACCAATGCTGATTCCGATATTTCCACCGGTAACATTAATCGGAGCTGTTGTACCCAGGGCTGTATAAGTTCCAGTCCCCGTTCTTTGCACAATTCCTGTTAATGCAAGACCTGCAATGGCATTGAGTTCTGAGGAGCCTGATTGTTTATCATTAAACGTGATCCAATCTGAAGATTTCAAATAACCATTGACTGTCGAGCTTGCCGCCGGGATATCCACGGTCATTGCGCTGGTCCCCGATACAGTGATCGGATTCCCTGCTGTCAAAGCTGCGCTAACGCTTGTAACGGCTCCCGAGCTTGAAAGTGTTGAACAAATCCAGCCAGTTCCCGTTGAATACTTTAGAATCTCGCCGTTATTACAGGCCACATTATTGGGCTTGTAATCAAAGTACTTCGCTGTCGCATTGACGATGCTATCAATTGCTGTCGTGATGTTGGTCAATGCACTTCCGTCCACTGCTGGCAACTTTCCAGTTCCATCCAACTGCACAATTTTATTGGCTGTCGTGCCGACATCCACGGCAATCGTGCCGCTGTTATTTATTGTTCCGCCCGTGAGCCCTGTTCCTGCAGTGATTCCCGTGACGGTTCCACTTCCAGCAACAGTTCCCCAAGTTCCATCACCCTTTAAAACCTTCGTCGCATCGACAGGACTTGGCAAACTCACTGTCGAAACTGTGCCCAGTCCCAGATTTGTTCTTGCGGCACTGGCGCTGGTTGCTCCTGTACCACCGTTGGCCACAGCAACGGTCCCGGTCACATTACTTGCGGTTGTCGCCGTCGCGGCATTGCCGGTGATGTTGATTCCTGCGCTGGTTCCACTTGCGTTGAAATTGTTCAAGAGAGAATCAAGTTTGGTGAATCTATTAAAGACGCTTTCAACATTCGACTGAGTCAAATTTTGACTGTTATTGATATTCACGAAATCAGTATCGAACTTGCCATTCACTGTTTCGGAGTTCGTCGCAAAAGGTACGGATCTAAGATTGAAATCAGCCACAATAGGATCAGCACCTATCGTCGTCGAAATACGAAGCTTTCTAGCATGGGTCGAAGCTGGCGTGTAACTGGTGAGGGCACCATTCACGGACCCATCTGTATTGATACAGGT
>JANJTG010000109.1 GCA_024711265.1 Bdellovibrio sp.
CGTGTTGAAAGAACTTCGCGCGGCACAACGACCAGCGACGACACCTCAACATCATTCCTAGGAGAAGGCCTTGTCTTTGGTCTTCTCAGTCCCTGGAAAAACATTTCTTGCGGGAGAGTATTTGGCTCTTCAAGGGGGACCTACATTGGTCTTCCTTTCTCATCCCTGTTTTGAAATGACCGTGACGAACGGTCAGGGGCATCACGGAGCAATTCATCCCGAGTCTCCGGCAGGGCTTTTTGTTTCCAAACATGCGGATTACTTTTCTCATTTTGATTTGAACTTTCAAGATCCCTATTTCGGTAAGGGAGGCTTTGGTGCCTCCACCGCGCAGTTTCTTTCTGTCTATGCCTTGTGGCTTTATAAAGAGCAGGCCCAACAGGATATGGAAAAGCTGTTGGACTTTAAACATCTTTTGGAAGCCTATTACGAAGTTGCTTGGAAGGGGCAGGGGTTGCGCCCCAGTGGGGCCGACCTTGTGGGACAACTTAAAGGATCTTTAACCTTTTTTGAAAAACGCCAAGGTTTGATCTCAGTTAAGAGCTGGCCTTTCATGGATCTCGAGTTTTCCTTGATTCACACTGGAAATAAGGTGGCGACTCACGAGCACTTGAAAAATCTTGCAAGCTTCGATGGAACTTCTTTAGAGAAGTCTTTCGCTATTATTCGTGAATCCTTTGAGAAGCAAGAAGAGGCGTTGTTTGTACAAGGTGTGAACTCTTACGCCCAGGCTTTGCAGGACCTTGGATTTACCTGCAACGAAACTTTAAGTTTGTTGTCAGACCTCCATCAGGTTCCCGGAGTTTTAGCAGCGAAGGGTTGTGGCGCTTTGGGGGCTGATGTGATTTTGGCGGTGACGCAAAAAGAACAAACTCAGAGTTTACAGAAATTCTGCGAAATGCGGGGACTTTCTATTTTATCTACTTCGAAGAATATTTCTTTAGGACTTCAGTTAAGAGGCTCGTTATGAATCAAGTTTTAGTTTCTGCACCTTCAAATATCGCGTTGATTAAGTACATGGGGAAAATTGAAGGAACGGGGAATAAACCCACCAACGGATCTTTGTCTTATACACTTGAGAATCTAAAGACTTTTGTTCGTTTGACGGAAATCGCAGGTTCTGAAGACCAGTGGAAGCCGCTAGTGCGAGACGATCTGGAAAAGATCGAACTTTCCGAAAAAGGTCAGCAGCGCTTTTTGAAGCATCTGCAGAACCTGAAGCAGAAGTGGGGCATTAACCAAAGCTTCTTGGTTGAGTCGGCCAACAACTTTCCTTCGGATTGTGGACTTGCGAGTTCAGCTTCGAGCTTCGCGGCTTTGACGCTGGCTGCGGCAGAGATGTTTCAAAAACTCCATCCCCAACCTTGGGGAGCAGACAAAAAAGTTCTCTCTGAACTTTCGCGACAAGGATCTGGTTCCTCCTGTCGTTCGCTTTTTAGTCCTTGGGCTTTGTGGCAGGCGGAATACGCTGAGCCGATGAGTATTCCTCAGACACACCTTCATCATATCGTCGTGGTTGTGGAGGATTCGAAGAAAGAAGTTTCAAGTTCGGAGGCACACAAGTTGGTGACGACCAGTCCTCGTTTTACGGGCAGACCAGAAAGAGCGGAACTGCGGTTGAAAGATCTTGTTCAGGCTTTATGTTGGAATGATTGGCATATGGCTCGTCAAATTGTTTGGGATGAGTTCATGGATATGCATCGTTTATTCGAAACAAGTGTTCCTGCCTTTTCTTATATGACTTCGGGATCTAAAAAGGTTTTGGAAGACTGCCAAGGGTTTTGGAGTAAGTGGCAGGATGGGCCCTTGGTGACGATGGATGCCGGGGCCAATGTTCATATGCTGTTTAGAAACGATCAAAAGAAGTCTTTTGAAACCTACCGCGAACATTTTAAAAAAGATTTCAAAGTTCTGGCCTTCGAAGGTGTCAAAGACAATGTCCATTGATTTTTCCTGCAAATCTTTTGGTAAGTGGATTTTAGCTGGCGAGCATTCTGTACTGCGTGGAGTGCCGGCGCTGGTTTTCCCCATTCGATCACGCAACTTGGAGCTTAATTATTCAAAAGGTCCTCAGTCTTTAGAACTTCAGTTGGTCGGAGATCATGGGAAAGATTTGCAACTTTTGGTGTGGGGTGTTCTGGAGAAAGCTTGCGAATTAAAGAAGATCTCCCGAGCGGATCTTAAAGGCACCTTGTTGTTAGAGTCGTCCATCCCTGTGGGGGCGGGCATGGGGGCTTCGGCGGCCCTTTGTGTGGCTGTGACTCGATGGTTGGGGTTTTTGGGATATGTGGATGAATCTGAGTATTATGAATTCGCTCGAAGCCTTGAGAATCTTTTCCATGGTGAAAGCAGTGGTGTTGATATCGCAGTGGCTCTTTCGGGAGAGGGGCTGCGTTTTGTAAGAAACGGAGAAAAAAAACCCCTCACTGCGACTTGGAAGCCTCATTGGTATATTTCTTACTCGGGCAAACGAGGAGTGACCGTGGATGCGGTCAACAAAGTCAAAGACCTCATCCTCAAGAATCCGGATCTTGGGGAAAAGTTGGATTTACAAATGGCCAAGGCCGTTGAGATTGCCGAACAGGCTTTGATGTTGGATTCGCAAGCGGGTTTCGCGGTTTTGGCTGAGGCCATAGAGCTTGCGGGACAGTGTTTTGAGCAGTGGGGCCTTAACGACGGTGAGCCTCGGGCTCATATTGAGTGGCTTCGAAAAAATGGCGCTATGGCCGTTAAACCCACGGGCTCTGGTGGAGGTGGTTATGTTCTT
>JANJTG010000187.1 GCA_024711265.1 Bdellovibrio sp.
GAACTCTTCCCAGCGACCCTCTTCGATCGCTTTTCGAGAACGCTCCATCAACTTCATATAGAAATAAATATTGTGAATGGTGTTCAAACGAGAGCCTAAAATTTCACCACTTAAGAACAAGTGACGCAAGTACGCCTTCGAATAGTTGGTACAGGTGTAACAATCACACTCTGGATCCAGAGGAGAAGGGTCTTCACGATACTCGCTGCGCTTAATACTGACCTTCCCTTGCCACGTAAAAATGGTTCCATTACGTGCCACTCGAGTAGGCATGACGCAGTCAAACATATCGATTCCTGAATCAATCGCAATGATCAAATCCGTGGGCGTCCCCACTCCCATCAAATAGCGCGGCTTATTGGCTGGCATTTTCGGCGCCACATGAGGCAAAAGCTCATGCATCAAATGAATGGGTTCCCCCACGCTGAAGCCCCCCAAGGCATACCCCGGAAGATCCACAGAGCAGATTTGCTCCATGCTCTTCAAACGATGCTCAAGGCTTAAGCCCCCTTGCACGATTCCAAAAAGAAGACTTTCCTTGCGAGTCATCGCGGCTTTAGAGCGCAGAAGCCAACGATAGGTCAAAGCCATAGACTTCTCGATCTCTTCATCAGTCGCGGGATACTGAAGACACTCATCAAAAGCCATGATGATGTCTGACCCCAGATCCATTTGGATCTCCATACTTTTTTCTGGAGAAATAAAGTGCTTCGCTCCATCCAAATGAGAACGGAACTCCACACCCTCCTCCGACATATTGCGAAGCTGAGATAAAGAGAAAACCTGAAAGCCACCAGAGTCCGTTAAGATAGGTCCCTGCCAATTCATAAATTTATGAAGGCCTCCCATCTTCGCAATCGTTTTCTCACCAGGGCGAAGATGAAGATGATAAGTGTTCCCAAGGACAACCTGAGTGCCGCACTCTTTGAGTTCTTCCGGAGTCATCGCCTTCACGGTGGCCTTTGTGCCGACAGCCATAAAAACAGGAGTTTGCACCGGCCCATGGGCCGTCATCAAGGTCGCGCGACGAGCGTTGCCTGCTGTTTGGTGAACTTTAAATTCGCCTAATGTCATTGTTGATTTCCCGTCCAACACGTCAGATCTCCGTATGAAAAGAGCCGGAACTTTCTCTCAATAGCCCATTGATAGCAAGCTTTTACTCTTTCAAGAGAAGAAAATCCAGCCACCAAAGCCAACAAAGTGGATTGGGGTTGATGGAAGTTGGTTAAAAGGCGATCGACCACTTTAAACTGGTATCCGGGCTGAATTAAAAGTTTTGTGAACCCCTGAAATCCCGTCTGCGCCGAACCGGGCAAAAGCCCCAAACCCACACTCTCAAGAGATCTTGTGGTCGTCGTTCCCAATGCCCAGACGTGGCCACCCTTTGTTTTGGTTTCTTGTATCAACGCCCAGGTGGCGGCACTCACCTCGACGCACTCTTCATGCATGTCGTGATCATTTAAATCCTCCGCCGTCACAGGCAAGAAGGTGCCTAAACCAACATGCAAGGTCACTTCAGCCACTCTCACACCTCGGGCTTTCAGCTCTTCCATATCTTTATGGGAAAAATGAAGACTCGCCGTCGGCGCGGCAAAACTCCCTGGCGTTTTCGCCCAGGCCGTTTGATACCAGGACTCATCAGCTTCCACCGTGTGCCTTTGTTCACGGGCTTTTTGAATATAGGGAGGCAGAGGAAGTTCAGCTACTTTTTGAAAATAGTCTTCCCCCACAGGTTCGCTCAAACGAACCTTTTGAGGACGTCCCTTTTCAAGCAAAGTCATGGAAAGACCTAACGGCAGTTCCAGAACTGAGCCGATCTTGTATTTTTTTGAGGGAAACAAAACTTCCCACTCTTGAGCGTTGGTTTGTTTAAGAAAAAGAATCTCCACTTCGCCCGCAAACACGCGACGCTTTAAAACGCGGGTGTTGTTGACGACAAGAATGTCGCCCGACGGAATTCTGGCCATAAGATCTTGAAAGGTGATTTCTTGAGGCTCGTCTTGCCCCTGCACCCACATCACGCGGGAAGGTCTTTGCGGAGCCGTGGCGATCAGCTCCTCGGGATAGGAAAAATCAAGATCTGCGAGTTTCATGCCTTTTTACATACCACAGAACCCGAAATTTAGGAGCTTATTTCTAAAACTTAAGAGGCCCCTTGACGGAGCCTCCTCGTAAGATTTTAGCGTTTATCGGATCTGCGTGTCTCGCTGCCGCCAGAGCGACTTCCCGCACGTCGCTCTTCTGGGCGTGCCGAACTGGGAGAGGAGCGTCCTGCTGCTGTTCCACAGCGCTCAATGACTTCATCTAGTTTCTTTTCCGCATCCTCACGTTTAAGGCCGTATTTTTTCTGCACCAACCCGGAAATGGCCCGCACATCCCCATGCGTTTTCTCAAGATCATTTCCACTCAAACCACTCCAGGTTTTTTGGATTTCACTTTTGACCTTTTTCCAATCTGTTTCCGGAATATTTGTATGCATCATGACGAACTCCTTTGTTGTTTATAAGTAGTCACTTCATGTGACAAGCCCATTTCGGAGAAGCATAAGCTGGGCCAATAAACTCAGAGTCGGGGTTTTATTTGTTTGGATCTGAAGCCTGGTTTAAGACAAAATGCCCCACTACTCCGGGGCATTTTTCTCGGGCTGAAGAATCACACTTGTTCGATCCTCTTTTTTTATTCTCATTAAAACCCCATTTGAGAGTGTAAAACGGGTAGAAAATACCCTGTGGACACACCCTGTTTTGGGATCCAAACAAAATATGGTATTCCTTAGGCCGCAAAAAACTATTGAATGGCAAAGACTGAACAGAATAAATAAGGAACTTTTATGGTAAAAAAATTAGTCTGTTTTTTAGGTATTTCACTGATCGCCAGCCCCTCACTTGCCGAAGTCGTAAAGTTTGAAGGCAAAATGCCTACTGGCCAAGACTGTGTTGTTCGCCTCTTGGGGGATATTCAAACACGAAGTGGCATTAAAAAACTGGTTCAAGTTGAAAGCATGAATGGCGAATTTGTGAATCAATCTTCTTTGATGGCTGATATGAGTTTCAAAGGAGAACACTTCAGAGCCATCGAAACAGTGCAACGAGGATCTTCAGTTTACAACAATCTCCACATATCAGAAGACGGTAAAACCATGTCCTACACCTCGCACCTCTTAACCAAATCTTCCAGATCAGAACTCATCTTTGCTTGTGAATCCGTAAAATAGCTTCACAGAGTCCTCGCATAAAAAGCGGTTCTTCACGGTTAGTGGTGGGAAACGCTGAGTCATTAAGAAATGAGGCATAAGCCTTTTCAAGATAAGCTTTGGGTATCTGACATCCAAACTTATTTAGGAAAGGAATACTTATGCCTCAGGCATTAGAAGTACCACAA
>JANJTG010000191.1 GCA_024711265.1 Bdellovibrio sp.
TTGTGGTACTTCTAATGCCTGAGGCATAAGTATTCCTTTCCTAAATAAGTTTGGATGTCAGATACCCAAAGCTTATCTTGAAAAGGCTTATGCCTCATTTCTTAATGACTCAGCGTTTCCCACCACTAACCGTGAAGAACCACAAATTATCTTTTAGGTAAAAGCGCAGAGGCCATTGGGCAGCTTCGCCAGCGTAGTCCACGCCAATACGCGGACAGGAAATTATCTGTTTTGTTGAAACCTTATACCCATCATCGCTGACATAAAGAGCCGAACTTTTTTTCCAAAGACGAAGTCCATCGTGATCTCGAGTGATCTCATAATGTCGGCACAACTTTCCAGGGCCATTTGTTTTGATATCTTTCTTTTTAGGATTTGGTTCGGCATCAAGAGGCTGAACAGCGCGAATGAGCACGGCCTCGGGATGTTCTTCTGATCTGGTTACGAAATTAAGACAGTGATACATGCCGTAGATCAGATACACATAACTGTGTCCGCCTTGCAAATACATAGACTGGGTTCGATTTGTTTTTCGATTTTCAAAGGTGTGGCAAGCCGGATCTGTGACACCAAGATAAGCCTCTACCTCGACGATGCGGGCTTTCCTTTCTTGGTGGGAAGTTTTGATGTGAAGAACTTTGCCCAGCAAAGATTTGGCAACGGTGATCGTGTCTTCAAAATAAAAATCTTGGGGAAGAATCATGAAGTGCGACAGATGAAACTAATTTGTCGTCCTGATTTTTCTTTGTCACGGCGATAAGAGTGAAACTGCGGGCTTGTTACCGTGTCGATATGCAGATCAAAAAGATTTTCAAAGTTGATTCCCTCTTGTTGCAACTGTGTTCTTACGACCTGATTAAGATCGACAAGGGTTTTTGATTCAGAGACTGCGTCATAGTAAAGAGCTCGCTCGGAGGGACTTAAGGGGCCGAGACTTGAAAGGATCAGATCGCGGACATCATTGCCGACCTCAAAATTGGGTTTTTGAATATGAGGACCAATTATGACATTGAGATTGTTCGGAGAGGCGCCTTGCTCGGTCAGCTTCTGAATCGTCTTGTTTAAGATTTTTGCGGCAACCCCTCTCCATCCGGCGTGAACGCCAGCAACAAGGCCAGTCTTGTGGTCATAGAAGAAGACGGGGACACAGTCTGCGGTGATCACGCACAAACCTAGATTTTTTTCCCGAGTGAAATGGGCGTCGGCGATGACTTGATAGTCTAAAGAGGCATCTTTGGTTTCAACCACGGCATCGCTGTGAATTTGTTTAAGTCTTACCAGGGTATAATCAGGATAAGCCGGAACAAGCTGTGGAAGCTGAGCCCGAATGCCTCCCATAAAAACAGTCACATGAGGCGTTCGCAGTTCATAACCATAATCGGTTTGTTCTAAGTTCATCTCAGCCCCCATTTCTTTAGAAGGACTTGAATATCTTCGGGCCAATCCTTTTCAAAGGACATTCGTTCTTTAGTGCGAGGGTGAGTGAAGGCCAGTTCTGCCGCATGTAAAAGAAAACGAGGCAAGGCCCGAATTTCTTCTTGAGTGCTACGCGCTTCGACTGCCTTGGTTTTTTTGTCGGCACCATAAAGAAGATCCCCGGCAATGGGCAAACCATTTTCAGAAAGGTGTACGCGGATCTGATGGGTGCGACCCGTTTCAAGTTTCAACTTAAGATAACTTAATCCGCTTTTGCGACTTAAGACTTCGTAATGAGTGACGGCCCACTTGCCGATCGAAGGAGGATCTTCTGGGTCTTGAAGAGGTCGCCGGTCATCCCCTAAAACAGAGGCGTAACGCTTTCGATCTGTTGGATGTCGAGCCAGGAAACTTTTGATATTTCCCTGAAGATTTTTAGCGGTTCCCAGGCAAACGGCATAATAGATCCTATGGGTTGATCGCTCTTTGAATTGGGAGGTGAGGGCTTCATGGGACTTATCATTTTTTGCGATGACGATGACGCCGCTGGTTTCTTTATCCAGACGATGAACGATTCCGGGGCGCTCTTCGCCGAATTTCATGGAAAGGTCATCGGTGTGTGCCAGTAAAGCATTGACCAGAGTGTCTTGAGCGTGTCCCGCTGCGGGGTGAACCACCAAACCCGAAGGTTTGTTGATAACAATCAGATCGTCATCTTCAAAAAGCACATCCAGCTTGAAATCATAGGGCTGGAGATCTGTGGGCTCTGGAGCTGGCAAAGTCACCTCAATGAGGTCGTTCTCTTTAACTTGAATAGACGCCTTGACAGTTTTTCCATTTAGTAAAACGGAGTTTGACTCAATCAAGTGACTTGCTCTAGAGCGTGTGCCGATTTCAGAAATCAAAGCAAGGGCCTTATCCAGACGAAGTCCGTTCATCTCACTGGTGGCTGATATTTTTATTTTTGAGGGAGATCCGCTATTTTCCAAGACCGCTTTTGAAATTTTTCATATAGGAATCAGCGACTTTTTTGTCGTCAAGACCTAGAGCTTTGGCGATTTGTACGACGTAGCCGCGAACGAAAACAACCGCCGGGAGATTTTCCGGATCCATATTTTCGATGGCCGTGACGTAGTACGAATTGATTTTAGTGATTTCACTGATTCTTTGAGAAGTCAGTTGTTTGTATTCTCGAACCTTCTTTAAGAAAGAGCCATCCCAGTTATCTTGGGCCGCGATCTCTTTTTCAAAGGCTTCATTTTTTTTATAAGAAGTGGCGGTCTTTTCGATCTTTTGTTCTGGAAACACCTGTTTGCTAGCTTCCAAAATGGAGGAGTAGGTCAGATCGTTTAGTGAGGAGTTGCCACTCAAAAGGCGCTGATCGTAGATATTTCTAAGAATCTTATTGCCAAGAACTTGATAAGCCTCTTCGATGAGAACCAAAAGTTCGCGAGCTTCCTGTTCAGAGAAAATTGTGTAGATGGCGGGATTTTCGCCCGAGTATGTGGATCGGGCACGCTCGTACGCCGCAGTCACCTCATGTTGAGGAGCGTTTGCGGTGAGTTCCAGAATTTCGTAATAGTTGTACCGAGACGTAGCTTGCATCGTAGCTATTATACTACGGCGCGAAGCTCCTCTGGATCAATAAGTTGTTTGCAGGTGGTCAAAAATTGTCCTGCGAGGGGAGTGAACGGTTGTGAAAGCAAAACATGCTCACGAACACGCACCGACTGCCACACTGCATTGTCAAAATCGATGGAGCTGAGGTAATCAATACCTAGGTCGTAGTACTTATTGCAAACACTCTTCATGGAATGTCCCAAATCATAGTTTGATTGGCTGCGAGCGGAGTTCACAATCAATCGAACGGGTGCTGAAGAGAGAGCTTCAAAGAAGTCGTAGTTAATGCCCGTTTGTTCCTTAAGGTAAGAGCGGAAGGAAAAGGGCTTTTCTAGTGTGCGTTGGCGATGATTGCGTAGAGTTGAAATCATATTGCCGTAAGCATCTGGAGTCGAATTTTCGCGTAAAGAGTGGCACATATACGCTTCGATGAAGCGATACGTTTTTTCAATACTGGTTGGTTCAGGAGTTGTGATCAAAAACTTTTCATCGGCCGCCTTAAAGAGGTCAAGATGAGCCTCTAATGCACCGGCTCCCAAATCAACAATGACGTAATCGGCACGAAGTTTTTTCATTTCAGGAATAAGATTTTGGATTTGGCTATATGAAAAATCAGTCGGAGTCCAAGAGTCCCAGAATCCCTGAACATACGATAAACGAGGATGGGGAGTTGGAATAACGAGCTCTTGAAGACCTTTAACGCCTTCAAAGAAATGTCGAACATTCAAATGCGAAGGTGCAAGTCCCAAGGATGTATGGATATTTGCGCCGCTCAAATCAAGATCGATAATGACGACAGAGTGTCCTAGTTTTGAAAGTGTTATGCCAAGACTTGAAGAAACAAAAGTTTTACCAACGCCGCCTTTTCCAGAAGCGACAACCCATAATTTGGTGTCGGCATTTTTACCCGTGGAGGAAGTTTTAAAATCGAGAGATTCAAGGTACGCCTTCTGAAGGTCTTTTTCCATGGATGCATCCTCTATTTGAGCGGAGAGATTAAAATTCCTTTTTTTGTCTCTTCGGCTTCTGAGGCGCGAATA
>JANJTG010000504.1 GCA_024711265.1 Bdellovibrio sp.
TTCTATGTGTCCTGCGAGCGGGTGTTCGATCCCCGATTGCGTGGCAAGCCCACGGTCGTGCTGGGCAACGGGGATGGCTGTTGCATCGCCCTGTCCCCGGAGGCCAAGGCGCTGGGCTTGAAGATCGGCGTGCCCATCTTCCAGGTGCCGAAAGACATCCGCACCCAGGTCCACGTGCGCTCTGCCAACTTCGCGCTGTATGGGGACCTGTCGGCCAGGATCGTGTCGATCCTGCAGGACCTGTTTCCGCGGGTCGAGGTGTACTCAATCGACGAGAATGTCGTGGATGTGGCGGGCATGAAAGATCCGGTTGGTGCCGCGCTGGAAGCGCGCGAACGGATCTTGAAGTGGATCGGGATCCCTTGCTGTGCTGGACTCGGTGCGACCAGAACCTTGGCGAAAGCCGGCAACAAGCTGGCGAAGGATCAATCCAAGCGCGCGGTGAATGCCGGTGCGCTGTCGGTGTTCCACGCCACTCCACGCAAACTGGGCGCGCTGGAAGTCGGGGACGTATGGGGCGTTGGGCGGCGCTATGCCGCCCGCCTGAATGCCGAAGGAGTGAAGACCGCAGCCGATCTCGCCGCGCTCCCTGCTGACCATGTCCGTGCCAGCTATGGCGTGGTCCTGGCGCGCACCCACATGGAACTTCGTGGCGTGCCCTGTGGTGATC
This sequence comes from Bdellovibrio sp., assembly GCA_024711265.1. GTDB lineage: Bacteria > Bdellovibrionota > Bdellovibrionia > Bdellovibrionales > Bdellovibrionaceae > Bdellovibrio. The sequence continues at coordinate 671 of JANJTG010000504.1, forward strand.
TGGAACTGGAAGAGCCGGACCGCAAGCAGTTGGTGGTCAGCCGTACCTTCGGAAGAGACGTGCTGGACCCGATGGAGGCCTTGGCGACTTTTGCCACAGTTGCTTGCGAGAAACTGCGCAAACGCGGTTTGGCTGCCGGTGCGCTATGGGTGTGGCTGGACGGCAACCCGTTCAAAGGCGATAGCTTCCATGCAAGCCGAGCTTCACCTTTCCCCATCCCCACGCAGGACACAGCCGAGGTGTTGCGTGCCGTGCGGTTCCTTGCCATGTCCATCATGCGCCAGACAGGCCAAAGCCGTGGCGCTCAAGCATACAAACGCGGCGGCGTCGGCCTGAAGGACCTCATCAGGGTCGAGGACCGGCAAGCGGACCTGTTCTTCAGGCCCAACGAAAAGGCCGAAAGGGGTATGGCGGTGCTGGACAAAATCAACGCCAAGTTCGGCCGGGGCACCGTAGGCGTTGGCGCCGTGGGCTGGCGCGTAGGTGGCGCGACGGCTAGCGAACGGCGTGCGGGGTCAAAGGATGCCCAGTGGCGTCCTACGTTGCAGGCCTTGTCGCCCAGCTACACCACAAG
>JANJTG010000282.1 GCA_024711265.1 Bdellovibrio sp.
AGACCTTCTATCAAGAGATGTATTATTACTATCTCAACTATCTGGTTGTGGATCACTCCGAGCCCAATGAATTTTATAATGACTATAAGCCTTGGCATGGGACCGTCATGGGCTCCTACAAGTATTTTAAAAAGTCACCGAACGACATGCGAACTTTTAGAAGTCGCAATGATGATTTACACGTGCGTGTGATGGATGGAGGCTGGCATTTCTCTTTTATGGGTGGTGCTGAAATGATTCTCAAGAAGATGAAGGCCTATGCTCACACAGAGTACATGCGTGACGAGATGCTGACTTTGGATTGGATCAAGGTTCAACTTGAAACAGGGAAAGATATTTTCGATCGTCCCTATAAATTTAAAAAAGTCGACGTCTCGTTAAGAGGTCCTGATTATGTAAAACAAAATCAGGATCGCTATAAACATCTTATTATGCCTTAAAGAACAGAATGGTAAAGGCTCAAACACTTCTCAAGAGTGTGGGGCCAATTGTGCTGCTGAAGCACCCAGGAACGGGCCGTGTGTCCTTGTTGCTGGGCTTTTTCTGGATTTCGCACATAAAAGCGCAACGCTTCGGCAAGACTGCGGGGGTCTTGAGGTTTTACAAGGTGACCACGTTCATTGGCGCCGATTTGCTCTGTTGTTCCCCCAGCATCCGTTCCAATCACGGGCTTTTCCATAAGCATGGCATCTAGAACACTCAAAGAGTAAGTCTCATTGTAAGAAGCCAGAATGAACACATCCAAAGCGTCGATATAGGGGATATAGTCCTTCTGAAAAGGAATTTTATGAAGATGTCCTTGAAGGCGGGGCTCTTTTTGTTTTTTCTCAATCCAATTTGCTAAAGCGAGGGAGCTTTCTTCATACACCACCGTGCCATCGGTGTTACGACTTAAAATCGTGGGGTCGCCGACGATCACCATGTGAATTTTCGAGACCTCTGCGTCTGAAAGATGATCTAGTGCCTCAACCAATTCGCGAACGCCTTTGCCAGGATCAATACGGCATAAAGTGCCGAAAACAACTTCATCGGATTTGAACCCCAATGAGTTTCTTAATGTGGTTCGTTTTTCCGTGGAGGAAACATACTCCTCCGTCTTTCTGCCGTAGCGAAGTAAATGAAGTTTTTCCGGCGCGATCGGGAAGTTCTTGCTGGCTTCACTTAAGACCCATTCTGAAGATGAACAAAGAGCATCTACTTTAGAAAAGAGCCAACGATGCACAAAATCTTTTTTAGGCAGGGCGTTCATATAAAGATTGTAGATATGTCGCGGTGAAGAACTGTTCCAGCGAGCCAAAGCGCAAGCCCACATGTCCAAACGGGTGTGAGAGTGAAGGTGAGTAAACCCTTGTTCTTTGACGAGTTTGCGGATCAGTCGGGCCTCTTTAATTTTTGAAATCTTCTTCTCAGGGAACGTCACAACCTTGATAGAGGTTTTCTTAAGTTCCTCGGCCACGCGCGAATGGACCGAGCAAAGAACTTCTTGATCCACTCCCACTTCCGCCAGCTTTTGGATCAACTCGACAGTGTAGATTTCAAGTCCGCCCCAAGACAGTGACTGAATGCAGTGAAGGATTTTGATCGACTTCATACAACCCTATGTGGCTTTGAAAAAGGCATGAACCTTTTCAAGAACCAGACTGACATCTTGTGAACTTAAATCAGCAAACATCGGAAGGCGAAGCATGCGATTGGCCAGATCATCGGTCACGGCCATTGAACCTGAGACACGGCCATACTTAACTCCCGCCGGAGCAGAGTGTAGCGGTACATAGTGAGTGGTTGACTGAATGCCAGCTTCTTTAAGGTAAGCCCATAAAGCAGCGCGCTCGCCGACGGAGTTCAGGATCATATAGAAAATATGAGCGTTGCCTTTGGCTTCAGTGGGAACTTGCATACGTTGGAGGTGTCCTTGGGCTTCCAGATCTGCAAGTCCTTCGTGGTACTGCTTCCATACAGCTTGGCGCTTGGCTGTGATTTGCTCGCCTTCTTCCAGTTGAGAAAGAAGAAAGGCCGCCGCGAGTTCAGAAAGAAGATAAGAAGATCCTTTGTCTTGCCAGGTGTACTTGTCGACTTGGCCATTTAAAAATTGCTGACGGTTGGTGCCTTTGTCACGCACGATTTCCGCTCGAGCAACCAGGCGGGGATCATTGATCGTCAATGCGCCACCTTCTCCGCAAACGATATTTTTGGTCTCATGGAAACTGAAGGCCGCCATATGGCCCCAAGTTCCCAAGGCCTTGCCTTTGTAGGACGCAAAAATTCCTTGAGCGGCGTCTTCCACAACCCAGATGTTATGTTTGTTAGCAAGTTCCATGATCTTGTCCATCTCACAACCGATTCCGGCATAATGAACGGGCATAATGACTTTGGTTCGAGGAGTGATGGCTTTAGAAATGGCAACAGGATCAATATTCAAAGTTCTTGGGTCCACATCGACAAAAACCGGGACAGCGCCATAAAGAGCCACCACGTTGGCTGTGGAAGTGAAAGTGAAAGACGGAAGGATGACCTCATCACCAGGGCCGATCTCTGCAAGCACCATGGCCATCTCAAGGGCCGAAGTGCAAGACGGGGTGATCACGGTCATGAGCGTCGGAAGATTTTTATTAAACCACTCAACACATTTTTTATTGAAAGAACCTTCGCCACTGAGTTTTTTATTGGCGATGGCTTGAGAAATGTATTTCTCTTCATTAGAGCTTTTAGGCGGAATATTAAATGGGATTTTCATGCCCCCTCATCGTAGCGTAAGCCTTCAAAGGGGGCAATGGATTAAACGGGGGCTTAGAAGCCGTCGGTAGTTCCAACTTTGCGATCTTGATCGTCCTCATCAAAGGGAATCACTGCAGCAGCGCCCTGTGGTTTTTTCTCCACGGGACGGGGCGCAGGGGTTGCAGCCTTTGCGGGGGCGGGAGTTGAAGCGGCAGGCTTCGGCTCTGACTTTTTGGTTTTAAAAGGCACCACTTTTGCCAAAGCTTTTTTCTCGGTCTTTGGCTTTTTCTCGGCCTTCGGTTTTTTAACAAGGGCCGGCTGTTCGCCGCCACCCATGATCACCTGATCCAAAGTATCAACCATTGACTTCATCTGCTTGGTTTGCGCACTGATTTCTTCAGCCGAAGCCGCAACCTCTTCAGAGGAGGCCGCATTAGCCTGAGAGCCTTGGTCTAATTGATTCATGGCTTTGCTGATTTGCTGAATTCCCGCAGTCTGCTCTGAGCTTGCCGCGGAGATCTCGTTGTTGAGATCAGCAACCTTTTTGACCGAGTTCACGATATTTGAAAGAACCTCGCCGGAATGATCAGCAATACTTGAGCCCTTTTCTACTTTTTCCACGCTGTCTTTAATCAAGCCATTGATGTCCTTAGCGGCTACTGCGGAGCGTTGAGCCAGGGAGCGAACAGCTTCAGCAACCACCGCAAAACCTTTTCCATGTTCACCGGCACGAGCCGCCTCTACGGAGGCATTCAAAGCCAGAAGGTTTGTTTGGAAGGCGATGTCGTCAATCACGCTGATGATTTCTTCAATCTTTTTAGACGACTGAGAAATATCACGCATGGATTCGATCAACTGAGAAATTTCGTTT
>JANJTG010000507.1 GCA_024711265.1 Bdellovibrio sp.
AGCCAAGCTAAAGGAAGAGTAGCCCACGGACTTTAACGTCGCGATCTGTCCACGATGTAAACTGACCAAACGAACCATCACAATGTGCATAATAAAAGTCGCGATGCCGATAAAAATTCCCGGCACCACCGCCGACATGGATCTCTGTTGACGAATCTCATCTTCCACAAACATATTGCTGATTTGCCGAGAGCGGTCATAGGAACCCATCGAACCGAAGGGCTTCAGAATTCTGTCCATTGCGGCTTTTACGGAGTCTAAGGAAACTCCCGCTTCTTTTCGGATGACAAAGCTATTGAAAGCCCCCTCCATCTGATTGAGGCGCGACAGAGCATCATGATTCATCCAAATCACACCAAAGTGACGATCATCTGGCAAAGGCGCTATCGGACTGAGGGCATAGACATATTCAGGTGAAATTCCAATTCCCGCTACGACCAGGCGAGTGACTTTCCCTTTGAAAAGAGCTTTGAAGTGATCTCCCGGACGCATCTTATGAGCTTTAGCAAAACTTTCGTGCACAACAACTTCCGTCGAACTCCCATCCTCGGGAAATCGCCCCATTTTTAAATGAATCAAATTAAGCAAACTGTGGGGATCATAAGAGATGAACCGTCCCAAGGCAGGCTCCACTTGTTGAGGAATATCCAAGAGAACCTCCACCACCACCCGTCCTTCAGCAAGCTCCACGCCGGAGATCTTACGGACTCTCTCTAAAATATCCGACGGCGCCCGTACCACTTCTGCAAACACGTCGGCAAATCTGTTTTGGGCATAGTATAGCACTTGCGCCTTCTGCAAAGATTTGTAGGCACTCCAAGACGCCACCAAGACCGCGACACCGCAAATCACTAGGGTCGCCAACGTCACGACTTGAGCGCGAAAGCCCCAAAGATCCCGAAAAAGTTTTTTGTCCAAAACTTTCACCAAAACACCTCATCCAAAGACGTTTTCTGAAGGTTTGTACTTTCCTTAAATACCTGTCCATCGCGAAAATAAAGAACTCGATCTGCAAGTCCTGCTATAGCGGTATTATGCGTGATCACAACAACCAAAGTTCCTAACTCACGATGAACTTTTTCGATGGCTTGCAATACCAACTTTCCGGTCGTCAGATCCAAGGCCCCCGTCGGTTCATCACATAACAAAATTTGCGGCCGCTTGGCGATGGCTCTGGCAATCGCCACACGCTGTTGCTCTCCTCCCGAAAGTTGCGAGGGAAAGTGATCTTTACGTTCTTTTAAGCCGACCAGATCCAAAGCTTCAAGCGGCGTCATCGGGTGTTCACTGATATCCGTCACCAACTCCACATTTTCAGCCGCCGAAAGATTCGAAATTAAATTATAGAACTGAAACACAAAACCCACATGAGAGCGTCGATATTGAGTCAGTTCCGCGGAAGTCGCTTTGGTCAGATTCTGATCCGCATAAAGAACTTCTCCTGAACTGGGTGAATCCAAACCTCCCAGAATATTCAGCAAAGTGGACTTGCCACTGCCCGAGGGCCCCAGCAAAACAACAAACTCATGGGGAAAGAGTTGCAAGTTCACACCGCGAAGAGCCTGCACCTGAACTTCGCCCATCGCGTAGTTTTTGTGGAGACCTTTGGCTGAAAGAATCGCCGCTTGCTCCGCCATAAGAGGTCATTGAATGACCCAACCCCCATCCGCCACAAAAGCATGCCCCGTCACAAAGGACGCTTCTGGGGAATTGAGCCAAACAACGGCTTGCGCAATTTCCAAGGGAGTTCCGAGTCGCCCCATCGGGGTCCCCTCCGCCATTTTTTCTTTAGAAACATGAAAGTGCTTGGCGTACCTTGCCAACATGGGGGTGTCGATAAAACCAGGACAAATGGCATTTACACGAACATTGTACTTGGCGTACTCGAGGGCCGCGACTTTGGTAAGCCCCAAAACGGCGTGTTTGCTGGCGACATAGGGGGCCATGTTGGCAAAACCCGTCACACCTGCAATCGAAGAGCAATTCACAACAGCTCCTCCGCCATTCTTCGCCATTTGATCCAGTTGATATTTCATG
>JANJTG010000340.1 GCA_024711265.1 Bdellovibrio sp.
CCAAATCGCGATGGAGAGACGAATTACCCGGAAATAAATGTTACCGAACCGGCTAGCCTTAAATCCTTTGAATCAAAAATGTCAGGGTTATAAGCGACGTTACCGGCGCACGTGTCGCAAAAAGAAACATGTCGACTATCAAATCTCCAAGTAGCAAACAGGTAGCAAATAAGTAGCAATTGCTCGAAATATGCTGAAATTTAAGGCAATTTCTAGACCTGATTCATGAAGCTCACCATAGTGATATCAACTACTGGCAACTTTTAATTTTTTTGGATTTCTAGATTTTAGATGCTGGAAAAATGGTCTGCGTGACTGGATTTGAACCAGCGACCTCTTGCACCCCAAGCAAGTGCTCTACCAAGCTGAGCCACACGCAGATTATCAGATATTATTTGAACAACGCCCGCACTCGGCGGATGTCGAGAATGAGATCATCCACTTTTTCGTTGAAATTTTCAAGCTTGTGGAACACTTGACTCATATCTTTTTCTTTACGCACATGCGCCTTTAGTTCTTTCATCGCATTGCGCGCGCCTTCAATCGAAAACCGATCACGGTGCAAAAGCTTACGAATCAGCAACGCATTTTCAACGTCTTTACGAGTGTACATACGTTGATTGTTGGAAGCTTTCTTAGGACGAAGGATTTCAAACTCAGTTTCCCAATAACGAAGAACGTATTGTTTGATACCCAGAATGTCGGCGACATCACCGATCTTAAATCCCATCTTGTCAGGGATCGCATTGATCTCTTCCAAAAGTTTGTCGTCACAAAGCATGGCGGGAATAGAAATAGGCGTCGACGCCATCATCGGCATCGGCGGAACTTCAACCTCTTCGACCAAGTCGACGTGCTGATCCCCGAGAGAAAGCTCTGAGCTTTCCAACTCAAGGGTTCCGGGATCATTCGTGATCATCGTAGTCATCATCATCGTCCTCATCGCTTAAGTGAGCATACTCTTCACCGTTCAGCATCGCCTTCAAAACTTGTGAGGGACGGAAGGTCAAAACACGACGTGCAGAGATTTTAATCTGCTCCCCTGTTTGTGGGTTGCGACCAATTCTTTCGTTCTTGCCACGAACAACGAAGTTACCAAAACCAGAAATCTTCACTTTATCGCCGTTTTGCAAAACATCCTTTAAGGTGTCGAAACACAGCTCAACAAGTTCAGACGCTTCCTTTTTCGAGAAGCCAATTTTCTGATATACGTTCTCGACGATATCGGCCTTAGTCACCGTTGATTTTCCTAAGTTCTGGCCTGCCATAGTGAGTTTTACTCCATAAATTACTTTAAGCTGCTTCAGCTTTCGCGCCTTCCGGCGCTTCAGCACTGCGGGCTACGCCCTTAAGCCTAACAAGTTACTGAAAACAATCAAGAATTTATCTTACAGAAAGATCAAAATTCTTCTTTAAGCTCTCAAGAACCTTGTTTGTGACCTCTGTGATCTGATTTTCCTGCAGCGTGGCATTCTTATCCTGCAACCACAAGCGAATCGCGACCGACTTTTTGCCCGCTTCCATTTTCTCACCCTCATAGAGATCGAAAACATCCACATTCACCAACAAACTTCCCGCTGCCTTACGAATGTCCTTTAAAACATCTCCGACCTTCAAAGACTTCGGCATCACGAAGGCAAAGTCACGCTCAACCACCGGGAATTTCGAAACACTTTGAATGCGATACGGACGAGGCTGCCCTTTGTAGAGCTGATCTAAATCCAACTCTGCCAAAGCAGCAGGCACGCGGATCTTATTGTCATCCAAAAGAACTGGATGAAGAGTCCCAATAAAGCCCACTTTCTTCCCTTCCACCAAAAGCTGCGAATACTGCCCTTGATGTAAGAACGCCGGAACCTCCGACTTATTCTGCGGAGTCACCCACGTATAAGAAGAAATATTCAAAGACTTCAGCAAAACTTCAACCGCAGCTTTAAGATCAAAAACAATGGGATAATCCAAGGACTTATTCCATAGGTTTTGTGAGCGCCCCCAAAGAGCCAACCCCAAACGGCTGCTCTCGCCATAACTTCCATCATCCTTCATCGCAAAGGTGCTGCCGATTTCAAACAAACGCCCCTGCATATTACCATAGTGGAAGTTGGTATTGAGATTTTTGAAAAGTCCATAACTCAAAGAGGATCTCATCACGTCCATCTCTTCATTCAAAGGATTCATGATACGAATCTCTTTTTCAGAGGAAGTCAGGCCCGCCGCCTTTAAGGTTTCAAAAGATCCTAAAAACGCTTTTTCCCCTTTAGAGCCGACAAAGGCGAAGTTAAAGGCCTGCTGATACCCTTCTGCACGCAACAACTCACTGGTCGTACGATTGAGCATAAAAGCTTTATCATGATGAGAAGGCATATTCTTAAAGATCGGCAAAGATTCGGGAATATGCTCGTATCCATTGAGACGCGCATACTCCTCCACCAAATCCATGTCTTGCTCAAGATCAAAGCGGAATGTGGGAGGAAGAACTTTATAAGTCTCTCCCGATTTTTCCAACTGGCATCCTAGGCGCT
>JANJTG010000352.1 GCA_024711265.1 Bdellovibrio sp.
GCGCCGGACAGCACCAGGGCGCCGCCCTCGATCTGCACCAGGGCGGTGACCGCGTTGGGGGCCTTGGCCTCGAGCGCGCGAAAGCTGCGCCCCGCATCGTCGCTGCGCAGCAGGCGCCCGCTCTCGTCGGCGAGCACGACGGCGCCGTCGTCCAGGCGCAGGCCGCTGGTGAGGGTGATTTCCTGGTCGAGGGCGATCTGCGCCCAGTTCGCGCCCCCGTCCGCGCTGCGCCAGACGTTGCCCCGCAGGCCGTAGGCGAGCAGCGTGTCCGGCCCGAGCGCGAGGGCGCCGAAGAAGGTGCCCGGGTAGGGCGTGCGCACTTCGGCAAACGACGCCCCGCCATCGTCGGAGCGGAACAGCGCGCCCTGCTCGCCGGCGATGAGCAGGCGGGCGCCGTCGGCGCGCACCTGATACAGGTGCTTGCCACGCGGATTGGGCAGGCGCGCGATGAACGCCTGCCAGGACTGGCCGCCATCTTCGGTGGCGAGCGCCAGGCCGTAGGCGCCGACCGCCCAGCCGCGGCGCGCGTCGGTGAAATGCACGCTCAAGAGCGGCTTGTCCGGGCCGTCCTCGACCAGCGCCTGGGCCTCGCGCAGGCGCCGCTCGGCCCCGTCCGCTCCCGCTGCTGCGCGCGCCTGGGCTTCGTCCAGCGCCGCCTGCGCGCCCTGGCGGCCGTCGAGCTGGCGCACCCAGGTTTCGCCCCCGTCGCGCGAATGGAGCACGATGCCGCTGTGGCCGACCGCCCAGCCCAGCTGGTCGTCGACGAAGCAGACGTCGGTGAGCGCCACGCTCGCGGGCACCGCGCGCGCCTGGCGCCAGTTTGCGCCGCCGTCGTCGGAGAGCAGCACGGTGCCACGCGCGCCCACCGACACCAGCCGGTTGCCCGCCCGGGTCACCGCCAGCTGGACCGTGCTGGTGGCGCGCACATCGGCACGGGCCGGCAGTTCCAGCAGGTCTGGCACCGGCTGGCCGGTCGGTGCCGCCGCCGCGGCTGCTGCAGCAGCGGCCGTCGCGGCCGTTGCCAGCGGGCAGATCAAGCTCAAAAGGGTGGCCGCCACCAGGGGCCGCAGCGCAATGTTCAGAACCATGTGGCCTACTCTCATTCGCGCTCCGTCGCACAGCAGCGGACCCCGTGGGGCGGTGCCGTGGACGGAACGTCGTTCAACAACGAAAAACCCGGTCTGAAAAGCGGAGGGCCTGCTTGCCTCCAGCCCGGCAGGCCCTCCGGCGGCGGTTCCGCCGCCGGGGGAGGTCAGCGTGCGGCGTCGGCGGCGACGGCATCCCCGGTGAAGAAGGTCTCGGGCTTGCGCGGCACGACCCGGTACGACTCGTCGTTGAGCCCCTGCACCGTGCTCATCGTGCCTGCCTGCAGGTTGAACACCGTCACCTGCTGGACCAGGAGCGCCGGAACGGCGGGGACGAAGAAGTTGGGCATCTGTGAAGTGCGCCACAGCTTGCCTTCGGCGTCGTAGCCATCCATCAGTACCATCAGCCCGGTGTCCTCGTCGAAGTAATACTTGCGCTTGGGCACCGCGTGGCGCTTGCCCGACACCACCGTGCCTTCGACTTCCCACACCCGGTGCAGCTCCCAGCGCAACTTGGCCGGATTCAGGTGGAACTTGTCGGA
>JANJTG010000049.1 GCA_024711265.1 Bdellovibrio sp.
GTAGTCGTGGAAGCCAGCCTCCTTCAAGTAAGCGCGCAGGGCCCCATGCGCATCCATGATTGACTTGGCCAGCCCAGTTGCCGTTGGCACCAGGAAGGCTGCCTCAAGATCGCGGCGGGCCAGCGCTTCCATGACGCCCTCGATCGGGCGGTCCGCAACTTCCAACATCCCAATCCCCCTGAATCTTGGGATCCTAGATCTTAGCGCCCCCCTTGAGGATTTGGGCGAGGTGCATCCCCACGGCCTCGGCCAAGCCAACGGGAACGGCGTTCCCGATCTGGGTGTACTTCGGCACCTCGCGGTCGAAAACGCCTTCACGGGGATTCCCCGCGCGGCGGAGGCCGCCCGTGGTCTTCTTGCCCTCGAACTGGTACCAATCCGGGAACATCTGGAGGCGCGCCCACTCACGCACGGTCAGGATCCTGGGCTCCGCGAAGTGGACGTAGTCATCGGGCATCGAGGTCGCCGTGATGGAAGGACCTGTTGGCCCCCACTCGCTGGGCAGTAGCTTTTGGGCGAACTTCTTGGTCCTGAACTCCTCGGGGATGCGCCCTCCGCTCGAGTGCATCGCCTTGAACTTGGCCAGGATGCGGGGCGAATGGTTGCTGTACTCCATTTCGGTGAGGGGTGCCCCCTTCTTCAGGGGTGCCTTGCCATCACGGGGGGTGCGCAGGCGCTTCTGGATGCGGGTAGTGGCAGGCCTGACGTACTTGGTCATGGGGGCGGGCACGCCCTCGTCGCCCAAGTCCTCGGCCATCAGGTCGCCAAGCAGCTCCTCCAAGCTAGGCCAGTTCCCGGTGGGTTGGGGAAGGAACCCCCTCTCCAGTGCGTCGTCGGACTCCACATCCTTGATCAACGGTGACTCCACGTCATTCCGGAGGCCGATCATGAGTACGCGGGGGCGGTTCTGGGGCACGCCGTAGTCCTTGGCATACACCAGGCGGAATGCCACCCGGTACTTCTTCAGCCCCTTGAAGGTGGACAGGACCGTCCGCCAGATCTCGCCCTTCTCCCCGTCGCTAGTCCACTTGGAATTCAGCAATCCACGGACGTTCTCGAAGAGGAAGGCCCGGGGCTCGAGTCGACGGATGATCTCGGCCATGTCCTGGAACAAGTGGTTCGAGGGCAGTTCCTTCTTGTCCACGGAGTACGAGCGACGATGGCCGATGCCGGAGAAGCCTTGGCAAGGCGGACCACCCACGATGAGGTCGAGTTCACCATGCTTGATGCCGAACTTCTCCTCCAGGCGCTTCTCCAAGTCCTTGAGGTAGGACCGGCTCGCAAGCATCGACTTGACGTCCGAGGAGTGGAATTCGGGCTTCGCCAGATCCGGATTGATTTCTAGCCGGTTCCTGATGTACGTGGCACGCGCGTCGTCATTGAGTTCATTGACGAATACGGGATAGAAGCCTGCATTCTCCAGGCCAAGCGAGAGCCCCCCGCAACCCGCGAAGAGGTCCATCACCTTGAGCGAATTCTTTGGATCCATGTAGCGTGTCGTCCTGCGTCGTACCCCGTGGGGTCATTCTTGTTGGTTGGTAGCGGACAGATGCCTGCGCCGTTCCAAGTGAGCTAACAGCCGGTCGATGGTGGCGGCACGCTTGCCGACCGTCGAGAGCGAGCATTCCCATACCGTGTAAACGTCCCAGCCGAGCCGCTTGAGGTGCTCGCGGTTCCGGCGATCCCGCAGCTTGTTCGCGGCGAACTTGGCGCGCCAAAACTCGCTGTTCCGCTGCGGGATGCGGCCCTTTTGGCAACTGTGGCCGTGCCAATAGCACCCATGGACGAACACGACGGTACGGAGCGAAGCGAATACCAGGTCCGGGCGACCCTGCAGCCCCTTCCCGTGGAGCCGGTAACGGAATCCAGCCGCCCATGCGGCGCGGCGCACGAACAGCTCGGGCTTCGTGTCTTTCGAGCGGATGCGCGACATGCGCTCGCTACGCTCCGATGGGGAAAGGAAGTCGGGCATGGGCCGATGTTGCGCGGGCGTCGTCTCACGCGTTGTGACCAGACGGCTGGACGGTCTGGCTGGGCTCCGCGGCATCCGGGACATGCTCGACGAGGTCCTCGATCCGGCAGCCGAAGTAGCTGCATAGCTTGTCCAGCACGTCCGTCTGGACATTCGGGCCGTGCTGGTTCACCAGCTTGGACAACGTCATCCGATTGAGCCCAGTTGCGCTGGCCAGATCCTGCAGCTGCAGCCGCCTCCGCTCCCGGAACTCGTAATCAGCGATCCTTTCACGGAGCTTGAATCTTAACATCAGCTGAACACCGATTATTATAGTTATCAAATGATCTTGATTTTCATCTTTCGATGGTTACTATGTGCATCACACGATTACTTAAATGATCGTGTGATGGTCAAAGCAAGCATAGGAGGGTGTTGATGAGCGCGACCTACCTTACCACCGAACAGCTGTCGGAGCGGATTCACTACGACGTCCGGACGATCCGCGATCGGCTCAAGGACAGCGTCCTGCTCGAGGGGATCCACTACGTCCGCCCGTTCGGGGGCCGTAAGCTCTTGTTCCTCTGGGAAGCCATCGAGCGGGACATCGGATTGGCATCAGGCGCCCGGGCACCGTTGATCCCCATGGCGAATGGCGGACTGGCCCATGGCTAACGTCCGCGCCCGCCGGGAGACCGGTTGCCTGTTCCTGGACTTCCGCTATCGCGGAATCCGCTGCCGGGAGCAAACCGTCCTTCAGGACACGCCCGCCAATCGACGGACGCTGGAATCGTTGGCAAACCGCATCAAGCGCGAGATGGCCAAGGGCACGTTCGACTACGGAACATTCTTCCCGGACAGCCCGCGTGTGGCGCAGTTCGCGGCAGCGGCTTCGCTCTCCGGCTCCGCCGGCAGCATGCCTTCGCCTGCATCGTCTTCTGGCGGAGGCGTAACCCAGACGCTCGGCGAGTTTGCAGAAGTTTGGTACAGCGAAAACCTGCCCCGATGGCGGGATACCCACGCCGATACCATCCGAGGCACCCTGGACAAACACGTCCTTCCTGCCTTCAAGGATCGGTTGCTTGGCGAGATTACCCGGGCCCAGTTGCTGGCGTTCCGGGGCGAACTCGGCAAGCTGAAGAAGAGGAGCGGGGAGGCGCTGTCGCCCTCGCGCATCAACCACATCATGACGCCCCTGCGCATGCTGCTGGCCGAAGCGTCCGAGCGGCACGAGTTCGTGACCCCGTTCCGCAACATCAAGCCGCTTCGGTTGCCCAAGCTGGACATCCAGCCGTTCTCGCTGGAAGAGGTCCACCGGATCCTCGATACCGTCCGCCCGGATTGGCAGCCCTACCTTGCCGTCCGGTTCTTCACCGGCATGCGTACAGGCGAAGTCAACGGGCTGGAATGGAAGCACATCAACTTCGACCAGGACCTGATGCTGGTGCGCCAGACCATCGTCAAGGGCAAGCTGGAGAACACCAAGACTGACGGCTCGATGCGCGATATCCCCATGGTGCCGGCCGTCCGCGCGGCCCTGCTGGAACAGCGAAAGCTGGTGCCCGGGGATTGCCGGTGGGTGTTCGCCCAGCGCAATGGCGAGCCGATCAGCTTGATCAACTTCACCAACCGCGTCTGGCATCCGTTGCTTCGGCACCTTGGCCTGGCGCGCCGGCGCCCGTATCAGACCCGCCATACCGCCGCGACGCTGATGCTGGGCTCCGGCGAGAACCCGGAGTGG
>JANJTG010000389.1 GCA_024711265.1 Bdellovibrio sp.
GACGCCAAGCGCGGCATGGAGAACGCCCTGCGGGCCAAGCCGGAGGACGTGCGCGAGCAGTACGAGCGCCAGCTCAAGGACCTGCAGGAAGCCTATGGCGAGGCAATGCTGGAGCTGCGCGCGCGAAAAAAATTGCAGTCCCTGTTGGGCAAGGACGAGAGCTGATGGCCTCGATCCAGCAGGGACTGCGGGCAGACAGGTTCGAGGTGTCGATGGTGAAGCTGTGCCGCTGGTTCGGGGTAGCGCGGCGGAGCGTGTACTACCGGGCGACCAAGGCCCCACCCAAGGTTCGGCCCGAGCTGGCCGAGCCGATCAAGGCGATGATCGAGGAAGAGCCCTCGTTCGGTTATCGCACGGTGGCCGGGCTGCTGGGGATGAACAAGAACACGGTGCAGCGGATATTCCAGCTCAAGGGCTGGCAGGTGAGCAAGCGGGCGGTGGGCAACCGGCCGCGCATCCAGGCGCTGCCGTCGGTGGCCACGGCACCGGACCAGCGATGTGCCACTGATCTGTGCCGCATCTGGGGCGGGCGTGACGGCTGGCTGACGCTGGCCTTGGTGATCGACTGCCACACCCGTCAGTTGCTCGGCTGGCAGCTCTCGCGCAGCGGCAAGGCCAGCACCGCAGCCGCCGCCCTGGAGCAGGCCCTGATCACCCGCTACGGCACGTTGGGTCGCGTGCCTGCGCCGTTCCTGCTGCGCTCGGACAACGGCCTGGTGTTCACCAGCCGGCACTACATGCGCCTGGTGCGCAGCTATGGCCTGAAGCAGGAGTTCATCACACCGCACTGTCCGCAGCAAAACGGCATGGTGGAGCGCGTCATCCGAACGCTGAAGGAGCAATGCGCCCACCGGCACCGCTTCGAAACCCAGCAACATGCGATGCGCGTGATCGCCGACTGGATCCAGTTCTACAACCACCGGCGCCCGCACCAGGCGCTAGGCATGAAGACACCCGCTGAGGCATATGCTTTAGCGGCCTGACCTGAGCAGAAAGTGCTGGGTCATTACACCGATTCCTTCGGCAGGCCATGGCAACGCGGCCGGACAACCAGAATTCAGATCAACCATCAATCCGATGCCTTGGGTGCCCGGCGCACCCGCGGGGACTTGGCCCGGGTCTTGTCCTTTTGAGGAACCAGCCCTAGCGTCTCGATGCGCTCCACCAGCAACTTCAGTGCCGAGGCCATCAAATCGCCTTGGCCCTGCTCGCGAACCGGAACTTCGACGAATAATGAAAACTCACTGGAAACCGGGTCCAGCGCTGCCCAGACCGGCGCAATGTTCCCAGAGAGCATCGACTCCAGTAGCTCCTTAGTGGGTTTGCCGCGCCCGCCATGCACGAGATCGACCTGCAGCCTGACCACATCCAGGCCAGCGATCCATCGCGACCGCCCAACCACCAAACCGGCGACGGCTGA
>JANJTG010000148.1 GCA_024711265.1 Bdellovibrio sp.
CGTCTCCAAAAATGCCCTGGGCGACATGATGACGAAAGAGCAGTTCGGTCTTATCTTCGCCGCCGGAACCATCACTTACGGCTTCTCTTTCCTTCTTAATGGCCCTATCGTCGACAAAATCGGCGGGAAAAAGGGAATCATCATCGCCGCTCTTGGTTCTGCAGTCATGAATTTGCTCATGGGTGGAGTCACCTATCTATACCTCATGGGTCGTCTTAAAACGAATATGGTTTTGGCGTTCTCGGTTCTTTTCTCTCTCAATATGTTCTTTCAAAGTTATGGTGCGGTTTCAATCATCAAGGTCAAAGCTTATTGGTTCCACGTTCGTGAACGTGGCGTCTTCGGTGCCATCTTTGGAACTTTGATTTCTTTTGGGGTCTACTTTGCTTTCGACTGGGGCCAAGCGTTTGTCGAGGCTTACAAATTGCAAATTGAAGGCACTAAGACAGGGTTCCAAAACTTCATCCAACACATCTTTGCAATTGATACAGGAACAACGAATGCGACTTGGTTGGTTTTCACCATCCCTGCCTTCTTGTTGATTTGCTGGGCCCTTATCGACATGGTTCTTTTGAAGGATTCTCCGAAAGAAGCCAACTTTGATGACTTCGACACAGCAGACGCCTCTTCATCAGACGATGATGAAAAGTTAGATATCTCTATCGGCTTCATGTTGAAAAAAATCTTCACAAATCCCGTGATGATCACGATTGCCTTGGTAGATTTTACCTCCGGCGTTCTTCGCAACGGCATCATGCAATGGTATCTGGTTTTTGCTCATGAGATGAAAAACACCGACGTTTCTTTTTACGAAGGTTCAGAGTTTTTCATTAAAAACTGGGGACTACTGCTTTGTTTGACCGGTATCTTTGGTGGCTTCATGTCAGGAATCATCTCGGACCGCGTATTTAACTCTCGCCGCGGACCTCCCGCCGCTTTGAATAATGCTCTGATGATTGTGCTTTTGATTATCATGGCTTTTTCTTTGATGAAAAACCCCACAGTCCTGGGAATTTCCGCCATCATGATTACGTTGGCAGTTATCGGAGTTCACTCCTTGATGTCAGGAACCGCTGCCGCGGATTTTGGCGGTAAGAAAATGACAGCAACGGCTTCGGGAATTGTCGATGGCTGCGTTTATCTGGGAAGCGGTATTCAGTCTTTAGCGATCGGATACCTGGCCCATAAGGATTGGCATTTCTGGCCTTTGTTCCTTTTGCCTTTCGCTGGCATGGGACTTTTCCTTTCAATCAGAATGTGGAATGAACTTCCGGCCGCAACCAAAAAGTATATCCTCGAGGTTGAGAAGGCAGAAATTAAAGCGCAAGGAAAAGGGGCTTCAGCAACAACTGCTTCTACAGATCCCGCAGGAGTTCCAAACTAAAAATTCACAATCTCTGTGGAATCTAAAAAAAGCCCACTTCGCAGTGGGCTTTTTTATTTTTCTCGTTTAATGTGGATCCATGCCGTTCCTAATTTCCTCCGCCCGCTATATTTTTCGTCTGGTTGCCCTTGGCCTGGTCATGCGCGCCCTTGTGGCCCTTTATCTGAATCTTTGGGATTTTTCTGCACCCGAAAGCTTTACCAACACCCTGGGACCGTTTTTATACGGCTGGCATTTTGACCTGGCGATCGGAAGTTTTCTTTATTTGATTCTTTACGGAAGCTCTTTGCTTTTTGGATTTTCAACCAAGGCCTACTCACGACTTAACTTTTTTCTTTTGTTAACCTACACGGTCCTCATTACCGCGGATGCCCTGTACGCCAAAGAATCCGGAAGACATATCTCCTATGAGGTCTACAATCTCTTTACGATCCAAGGATCATTGGGTGGACTCTTAAAGCAATATTGGTTGCAGTTCTTATTTGCTTTCCTCGGAGCCTCTTTTGCCAGCAAGTTCTTCACTCCCCACTATAAACCGGTGCAAGGATTTTTTAAGCGCGCCCTCGCTCTCTTTTTCACTCTTGCTATCAGTGTCATCTTCGCGCGAGGCTTTGAAGGGATTCCTCAAGATCCCTCTTGGGCGTACCGCGCTGGGGGCGGCAGTAAGGGCGCGACCCTAGCCTTGAACGGTGCCTATGGAATTCTTTGGGCTTCTTTTTCAGGAAAGAAATCCAGCAAGGAAACCATCCTCATCCCAGAAAATATTCCCAGTGAAGAGATCTTTAAAAAATGGAGATCTTTAAGGGGCTTGCCAAAACCTGTGGGCACGTTTGACGGCAACATCATCATCGTCTTTGTTGAAGGCTGGCCCGGTGTGTATGTTGATAAAAAAGTAGGCGACACCGAAGTGCTTCCCTTCTTTAATTCTCTTCGCAAGAATTCCCTCAGCACCGATCTGATGCTGGCCGGGGGCCATCGTACGACGGAGGGCCTTTTTGCCACTCTTTGTAGCCTCCCCAATCCACCGGGAAAAAGTATTATGTTTTCTGAAATCGAAAACAAAGACTTCACTTGCTTCCCCCAGTTGTTGACCAAAAAAGGTTATAGCTCCGCTTTTTTTCAAGGCTCTGACCAATTCACCAGTGGCGTCGGCCTTTTAGCTCTTAAAACGGGTTTCCAAGAGTCCTACGGCAAACGGGAAATTCCGCATTGGCAAACGATCGAACAAAATGCCTGGGGGGTATTCGATCAAGATCTTTATAAGTTCGCGATGGAACGAATGGATCACATGGCGGAACCTTTGCTTATTGGCCTTAATACCAACACCACTCACGACCTGGCGTTACCGCAAGGAATTCGCCCTGCCTTTGGTGACGAAAATCAATCCACTTTACATCTCAGCGTTACTCATCATGCAGACAAAGAACTGAGAGGCTTCTATGAAGCTCTCCAAAAGCGCAAATGGAAAAAAGACTGGCTCTTTGTTGTTCTTTCCGACCACACAAGCTTTGCCGCCGATGGAATTTTTGAACACTACTCCATTCCTTTTTTGATGAAATATCATAAAGTTCCTTCATCAAATAAAAACAAAGCTCCTTTGGTCGAAAAGATTTTGCCCGGCGCTTATTCTCAAAATGACGTGGGGGCCACCATTGCCGATCTGACAGGTTCCGTCGCCCCGGAGTTTTTAGGTCGCTCCCTTCTGCGTCCGCAGGAATTTTCCGAGGGCGCTAGTATTTTTCACCTTGGTCAGTCCGTGTGGTTTGAAGGCTCTTGGGCCGTGGTTTTCAATATTCGCGATTTTAACAACAAAAGATGCTACCACTGGAAAAACGATATGAAATTCCACTATCAACTCCCCTGTCCAGCGGAAGGAGATGATATGTATCTGCGCGGGCTTAGCTTCTTGAAAGAATCACAAGAATACCTTTTCAAATAGCAAAGACTCTTCCTAAACCTCTTGTATCCTAACAGTCTTCCTGAACAGCTCTTTTTTCCATAGAACCTTCAGACCAATATAAGTTGTGGGAGGTTCTATGAAAATCATCTGGGCTATTGATGCATTTGAAGACAATAAGGAGCTCAATCAAAAGATGGCTGATTTTATCACCCATCTGCATGAAGTCACCCACGCTGAAGTGGAACCTCTGTATCTTCTGAGAGAAAACGAAATCGTTCTTCCCACTTATGAAGTTCCAACCTGGGTGACAGATCACTCCCGCACGGCTGAATCTCTGTTTCGCGAAGTACTTGCCGACTACAATCTAACATTTCTTTCTGAAGCCAAAGTGATTCCTCACGCTTCGCAGTCTCATGCGGGAACTGCGGAAACCCTTTCCAACTATGCCGAAAAAGCGAAAGCCGATCTCATCGTGGTTGGCAGCCATGGCCGCGAAGGATTTCAAAGATTTATCTTGGGAAGCTTTGCTGAAAGTCTTTTGCAACAATCTGAAATCCCCGTCTGTGTCGTGGGGGGGCATGCCAGCAAAACAAAGACGACTAAAAAAATCCTCTTCCCCACCGAATTTGGTGAACATTCTAAAGACAATTTTCGCCATATTTTAAATTTAGCAAAAAGCCTGAATGCCGAGATCCTTCTCCTTCACGCCATCGCGCGACCGATCGAAAGTCTTTTTGATCTAGACACGCGACCGCGAGTTTACAACTACAAAGGAAGAATGCTGACCTTAGAGCAAATCATTGAGCATCAAATAGAAAACCAATCCCATCGCGCCCAACACTGGATCGATTGGGCCACGAAAGAAGGAGTGGTGGGCCACTTCTTCATAGATAGCACCTTTAAGCCCGTAGATGAGCTGATATTGAATGCCGTCAATACCCATGAAGCGGATCTCGTGGTCATGGAAGCTCAGAGCGGCCCGATGAGTGCCGCTCTATTGGGAAGTTACACCCGTAATGTCGTACGTAAAGCTCCCTGTCCCGTCTATGTTCTTACTCGCCACTTTTATGACAAACAAGAAGATCGGTTCACAGAGACACCGGCTCCTTAAGCGCGCACCTGCGACGGACGCATGGAAGACGGTAGCTTCTTATAGATATTATTGAGATGAGTCTTCAACGTTGCTTTTGAGATAAACAACTTTTCTGCAATAGCCGCATTGGTCATACCCTGCATTACCATTTGCATAATTCGAAGTTCACTCTTCGTGAGGCCTTTTTGTTTAAAGAACGCCTCTTGTTTAATAAACTTATCCTGATCCTCATCCAGGGAGTATAGAAGTGTCGTGATGGTCTGACCGTCATTGACGATCAAAGCATCCACTTTATGACCTTCTACATCTGTCCCTTTAAAGAGTTTCATCCCTTCAGAGATCGCCGAACATTCTTCCACTTGATGATAGAGCCTCATGCAGGTCTTCCCGCACACCTGTCCGACCATCAAGCCACACGTCTTTACTGAGTTGTCGTTTTGAAAGAGTACGCGCTTTTCTTGGTCTTTAACGCATAGACCCAATTTACTTCCAAGATTTAAGAAATGCTTAGTGCTGTCTTCGCAAGCCACAACATCCTCCTCGTGCCCTTATCATCTCCGGCATTTGAGTGGATGTCGATGATGCGCATCATGATCTTAACAATTTTTTAATCGATTTTAAGACACTTTAAAAT
The DNA here is from genome assembly GCA_024711265.1 of Bdellovibrio sp. Lineage (GTDB taxonomy): Bacteria > Bdellovibrionota > Bdellovibrionia > Bdellovibrionales > Bdellovibrionaceae > Bdellovibrio. The sequence goes on from JANJTG010000148.1 coordinate 5,012, forward strand.
GTGAGGTGACACGAAAAAATAGGCATTTGCACTGCGACATTGGCACCACCATAAGGGATATATAAGGGCTCGAAAATAGCGATAATAGCTGAGGTTTTATTGCATGTCTGCAATGTACTTTAAAGAATTGGTCTAATAATTTAAGCATGCGAGTGCTTTTATTCGAAAAATAGGTCTAATTTTCAACAAATAATGTATTAATTTATTCTTATTTACACCACTTTTTGACTACTAAACGGCAATCTTGGATGAAATATCATATTTATTTAAAAGTAAGACTATGGTTTGTATCATTTTGTTAAGTTTTAGTTAAAACGTACTCCCTAGGGGGACCGAAGGATCGTATTTTAATACTTTGCTACACAGTATTGAATATTGCCCCCTAACGTCCGAATATGAATACGAGCAAAGTTACAAGCCTCGAAAGGAGGACATTATGGGTGCAGCCCCTATTACTCATACAAATCCCGAAAAAAGATACATGCTCAAAATCCCCGTTCAGAAGCGTTCTAAAGAAACGGTGGCGAGCATTGTGGAATCCTGCGCACGTTTGTTAGTCCAAGAACCCTATCATGCCATTACGACAGACAAGATTGCCGAAATGGCAGGGGTTAGTATTGGATCCCTTTATCAGTTTTTCGCAAACAAAGAAGCCATTGTGGCCGCAGTTATTGATGATCTTTTGCAAAAGGACCTTGTTTATATCGAGGAAAACCTAGCAAAACTTCATACGACGGATATGGATTCAAAAGTTCATGCCTTTATTGATATCGGATTCACGAGATTCCACGACAACCGCCCTCTCAGAACAGCCCTTCAGGGAGTGCAAGGCATGCTGGACTACTGGGACACGCGTCGCGTATTTTTTGAGCACTACCAAAAAGCGGTGCTTGCTCATATGCCGGCCATTCCCGGTCGTGATCGTGAAATGATCGCCCTTTTCATCGTGAGTTGCTTTAATAATATTCTGCAACTCGCTCTTTTAGGACCCCAATCTCCCGAAAGAGAAGAAGCTATCAAAAAAGAAGTCTTCATTCTGATCCGACGCTACTTAAATCCTTAAAAATACCTTGCTTAAGCAATCCCTCCTCGTATCCTGAAACTACCTGAACTCGAGGAGGGGTTCTTTTTTTGAGCACACGACAGCCATTAAACTTGCAACTTAAAATCCCCCCCGACCTCTTCTTGTGGCTTTTCGTCTCAAGCCTCGTCGGCGTGCTGGCCGGGACCGCTTCCGCCGGTTTTCTTGTGGCGTTGGAATTCACCACACAAACTCGCTTAACAAATCCTTGGCTTATTTATTTTTTACCCTGGGCAGGGATCATCATTGCCTTCTTTTACTCTCGCTACGGCAAAAATACGGATGCTGGAAATAATCTGCTCATCGACGAAATTCACAACCCCCAAAAGGTGGTCCCCGCACGCATGACCCCTTTTGTCCTGATCGGGACACTGCTCACTCACCTCTTTGGGGGCTCCGCAGGAAGGGAAGGCACTGCCGTCCAAATGGGAGGCTCTTTAGCGGATCAACTCACGCATCTTTTTCGCTTTGATCCTGAAAAACGAAAAACTCTTTTGATGGCAGGAATTTCCGCGGGATTTTCTTCGGTCTTTGGAACTCCTCTAGCTGGCGCTCTCTTTGGACTTGAAGTGTTGGCCATTGGCAAACTTCGCTATCAAGCCATCCTCCCTTGTTTTATCGCCGCCATCGTGGCAGACCGCATTTGCACCTCTTGGGGCGTTCATCACAGCACTTATGCAATTCTTGGAGTTCCAGATTTGTCCGTCTTAAATATCCTCTGGAGCCTGGTTGCGGGCATCTGTTTTGGACTTTGTGCTCTTTTATTTTCACAGAGCAGTCACCGCCTCACTAAACTTCTTAAAAAGACTTTTCAGTCCTCATTATTGCGAGCCTTCCTTGGGGGCGTCGCCATCATACTGGGCACTCTTCTCTTAGACACAGATCGCTATTTGGGATTAGGACTATCACCGATCGCAGAAAGCTTCACAGGGCCCGTGCCGATCTATGACTTCCTTTTAAAAATGCTTTTCACCCTGGTCACATTGAGTTCGGGCTTTAAAGGGGGCGAGGTCACTCCTTTGTTTTTCATTGGTGCCACCTTAGGAAATGCTCTCGCCTGGATACTTCCCCTTCCCCTCAGCCTTCTTGCGGGAATGGGATTTGTGGCTGTGTTTGCCGGAGCCGCCAACACGCCGCTCGCCTGCGTGGTGATGGCTCTTGAAATATTTGGAACAGCGCCTGGGGTTTACACAGCCCTGGCCTGCATCATGAGTTATCTCTTTTCCGGACATGCTGGCATCTATCATTCACAACGAGTTGAGGTCTACAAACATGCTCAAAAAAATTAAAACACCTTTTTCAGATTTAATGCAGATTGATTTTCCCATCATCGCAGCCCCGATGTTTTTGGTGAGCAACACCGACATCGTGACCCAAGCCAGCGAATGCGGTGGTATCGGAACTTTTCCTGCCTTGAATTATCGTCCGATTGAAAAATATGCGGAAGCTTTAAAAACCATCAAAAGCCAAACAAAAAAACCCATCGGGGTGAATATCATCGTCAACAAAAGTAACACACGCCAAGATCAAGACTTAAAAGTGGCTCTGGACCACGGTGTGGAGCTTTTCATCACTTCACTTGGCAGTCCGAAAAAAGTAATTGAAGAGGCCCACAAAAATGGTGCGAAAGTTCTTTGCGACGTCACCAATTTAGAACACGCTTTAAAAGTCCAAGATATGGGCGCTGATGGCGTCATCGCAGTGGGTTCCGGAGCCGGAGGCCATGCGGGTCCCATCTCACCATTGGTTCTTATTCCTTGGCTGAAAACACGCCTGCAAATCCCCATCATCGCCGCTGGTGGAATTGCGCATGGCTCGATGATCTCGGCTTGTTTGGCGTTGGGAGCCTCCGGAGTCAGCATTGGAACTCGTTTTATCGCCAGTCGCGAAGCTCAAGTGGATCAGGCTTATAAAGAAGCGATATTAAAATCGACTCCGGAAGATATCGTGATGACCACGCGAGTTTCCGGAACTCCTGCGGCTGTCATTAACACACCTTATGTGCAAGAGATGGGGACAGATCTTCCTTGGGCAATGAAAATTCTTAAAGATCACAAGCTGACCAAAAAATACATGGTTCCTTTGATTCATCTCATGGGCATGAAGTCTTTAGAAGAAGCCGCAACCAAACCCACTTGGAAGACCGTTTGGACTGCAGGACAGTCTGTAGGACTGGTTGAAGAAATTCTTTCCGTGAAGGAAATTTACCAGAAGCTGATTGAAGAGTACGAAGAAAGCGTAAAACAGCTTGCCAGCTTGTCTGTGGAGTAGGTCTCACAGACAAGTCAAACAATACCAAATTAAGCTGTTTTCAGGGAACGGTTTCTTACCGACAACGTCAGCTCATAGGTCATCACAGGCTCGGTCGGATGGGTTTTAGGAACCACGGCATAACCTTTGAGTTTTCTTTCCAAACGATTGGGATTGGTTTTGGCCTCTTCAATTAAAGACTTCACCGCTTCAACTTCATCACAGATGAAATGAACATCCCCGTCGGCGCGCTTGATATATTGGCCGGAAAAATCTTTAAAGATAAAATCGATCTTCTGCTTGCTTTCAGTGATGGCCACCACAGCCGCCGCCGCAATCGACAACTCGGCCCCGATCCCCAACGCTCCGAAATACATCGAACCCAGATGATTTTTGGTCCGATACGAAAGAGGAATTTTTAAAATGAATCTCTTCTCTCCAGCCTCCACAACGCGAGGACTTACAAACAAAACCAGAGGAATTTTTAGAAGACCGTAAAGATTTACAAACGCTGTTAATTTGAGATTTTTCATGTTCATAATTTAATACTAAGACTCGAGCCTAGAGATGGACTAGCACTTTCAATCAACGAGAAGATATTTTGACTAAATGCACCAAAGGAGTTTTAATAATTACAGACAGGCAGTCCGTGAAAAAATCCCCGCATTGTAAGTTCTCACTCCCTCCTTCTCACGGATGCCTGCCCTTTTCCTTGACCCCTTAACCTAAGCCCTTTAAAGGAGAGGTGTTGCAGGTAAGGGGCCTTTCAGTTTATGGATCCAGTTCCAACAAAAATAAAATTCTTAGATCGTTGGACACCCAAGGTTGTTCGGGAAGCAAAACAGGTTTTCCGCGAATCGGGTCTCAAAGGGGTCATTCGTCGATATGGATGGAAATTTTTTGCGGCTTTTTTTGCCTACTATCTTATCCGCGACATCACTCTTTACATTCTGATTCCGTGGTATTTTGCCACGAAGTTTCTCTAAATCTCGATCCCCAAAAAGAAGCTCGCCACTAGGGCGATAAAGACGGCAAACGCCATGATTGCCAGGCGATAATCTTTTTGTTTCACAAATAAGATTCCCGTCATCAAAACGCGCACTAAGGGCAACGTGACTAACACCCCCAGCCCCGCAAAAGAGAGCAACAAAGCGCGGTCGTTCATAATCAACGCCCACTGGATACTTTCAGAAAGAGACTGCGGGTTATATTCAGAGTAAGAACCTAAAACATCCCCGCCCTGAGCCCACATCCACAGCCATCCCACGAGCAGAAGCACTCCCGAAAAGAGCACTCCTGCACGCAGAAAATGACTGATCTTCAATTCCAACTCATGCAAACTCATGACAGCCCCTTCACAATCATCTGAAGAGACACCACGACCAAAACCACAACAAAGATCTGCCGGATGCGTTTTGCTGGCATACGTACCATGGCCTTGGCCCCCAGAAACGAGCCCAAGATAATTCCGACCGCAACAGGCGCGGCAATTTGAGGCTGAATATCTCCTCGCAAAAGATAAGCCCCCGCACTGGCGGCGGCCGTCACACCGATCATAAAATTCGAAGTGGCTGAAGAAACTTTAATGGGAAGCTTCATCGCCTCATCCATCGCCAAGACCTTAAAAATTCCGCTGCCAATTCCCAGCATAGCAGAAAGAACACCCGCTCCAAACATTGCAAAAAGTCCCAACGGC
>JANJTG010000446.1 GCA_024711265.1 Bdellovibrio sp.
GTTGGCAGCACGGTCGGCGAGGTCGTGTTCAATACCTCGATGTCGGGGTATCAGGAAATCCTGACCGACCCGAGCTATTGCCGCCAGATCGTTACGCTGACCTATCCGCATATCGGCAACACCGGCGTCAATGCCGAGGACGTCGAGTCCTTCAAGGTGCACGCGGCCGGCCTCATCATTCGCGATTTGCCGATCCTGCCGTCCAACTTCCGCATGAGCCAGCGCCTCGACGCCTATCTGCAGGCCGCGGGGGTGGTTGCGATCGCCGGGCTCGATACCCGCAAGCTCACCCGCGTGCTGCGCGAAAAAGGCGCCCAGGCCGGCTGCATCGTTACTGCCGGCGCGGGCGAGACGCTCAGCGCCGAAGCCGCCGTCGCCCAGGCGCGCACCTTCCCCGGCCTCGCCGGGATGGACCTCGCCAAGGTTGTCAGCGTCAGCGAACGCTACGACTGGAAGCAGGGCGAGTGGGCGTTGGAGGGCGGCTACACCGATCGTGCCGATGGCCGCTTCCATGTCGTCGCCTACGACTACGGTGTCAAGTACAACATCCTGCGCATGCTCGTCGAGCGCGGCTGCCGTCTCACCGTGGTGCCGGCGCAGACGCCGGCGGCCGAAGTGCTGGCGCTCAATCCGGATGGGGTGTTCCTGTCCAACGGCCCGGGCGACCCCGAACCCTGCGACTACGCGATCGCCGCGATCCGCGAGATCGTCGCCACGCGCACGCCGACCGTCGGCATCTGCCTCGGTCACCAGCTGCTGGCCCTGGCCTCGGGGGCGAAGACCATGAAGATGGCCACCGGCCACCATGGCGCCAACCACCCGGTGAAGGATCTGGACAGCGGCAAGGTGCTGATCACCAGCCAGAACCATGGCTTCGCGGTCGACCCCTCGACGATGCCGGCGAACCTGCGCGTCACCCACGTGTCGCTGTTCGACGGCACCAACCAGGGGCTGGAGCGGACCGACGTCCCGGCGTTCTCCTTCCAGGGCCATCCGGAAGCGAGCCCGGGCCCGCACGACGTCGCCTACCTCTTCGACCGTTTCATCGGTTTGATGCAAGCCGCCGCGTAACACGGCATCCGGCGGATCCGTCCCGCCGTCCCCCGTTTTCGATGCGCGCGCATCCGGCGCCGCATCAAGGAATCATCGAGGCAAGACAA
>JANJTG010000157.1 GCA_024711265.1 Bdellovibrio sp.
TACTTTGTAAGTGGTGAGAACAAGTTGATTCAACTTCAGTAGTTGGGCTTTAGGAATTAGAAGAAAATCTTAATTCCTGACCTAATCCCTGCGCGATCGGTGACCGTGTCATCCGTCGCGGCAGGGATTTTTGTTTTCTGGCTCTCCTTGTACCAGGTACCGAAGATTCTCAGGGCTTTAAAGTCTATAAAAAGCCCGGCTTCGGTGATATTTCCGTCCACATCTCCTAATTCACTTGTGGAAGTGGGAAGGAAATACCGATATTTCCCATCAAGACCGAAATATTTCGTGAGATAAACTTGCAATGAAGCCTGCCCAAATTGTTGGGAAAGGCGTCCCCCTGTGCTTTGTTCCCGAGTCCTCTGACCATAATGCAGGGTGAAGGCGGTGTTTTGAATGGAGTTTCCTAAAAGGCGAATATTCAGCATGCCGCTGAGGTCGCTGTAGCCCTTCTCGGTGTTGTTCTCATGTTCAGCGGAAACCCCTACGAATTGCGCGTAGGCCGCAAGTTCTCCCGCGTAGGAGGTGTCTGCGGCGCTGGTGCCTGAGCCTTGCACTTCCGTTTTCATCGAATTGTAAGAGCCCCCGAGCATAAACTCAAAAGGGGAGGGCGAGTTGACAGAGAGCCACATATCCATCATGCGGTTGCGGTTTTTCATATCCAACCACTCTGTCAAAGACCATCGGCCTTTTTCTCGGTTGGCGGCTCGTTGGGAGAAGTCGATACCACTTCCCCAGCGGCTGGCACTTTGAGCCTGAGTCGATCCTGAAAACGCGATAATGCAGAGTAGAAGCAAAGATGAAAACCTAGACATAACACTATTTTCTCGCTTTTATGGGAGAAGGTCTAAGAAATCCCTCGTTGATACATTGTTAACGTCTCAAAAAAGGATACGTTGTGGTTCATGATTTTGATCCCTTTGCACTAAGAATTTCTGGCGATTTTGGTATTCGCTGGTATGGACTCTCTTACATGATGGGGTTCATTTGTGCTTATCTGCTGATTCGTTGGTTGGCGCAAAGACAAAGATCAGGATTGACCGCTCAGATGGTGGGTGACTTTGTTACTTACGCAGCGATTGGAACTTTGGTGGGAGGACGGTTAGGATATGTCCTTTTCTACGGACCTGATTTGTTCTTGAAGTTTAAGTCCACGTTTCCGTTTTGGGGAGTTTTAGCCGTCAATGAAGGTGGTATGGCCAGTCACGGGGGGATCATCGGGATTGTTCTTGCGTGCTTGTTGTACGCTCGGAAGTATTCCGTGAATTCTTTGTATCTTTTGGATCTTGTGGCGGTGACGGGACCCATCGGGGTTTTCTTTGGTCGCATCGCGAATTTTATCAACGGAGAGTTGGTGGGGCGCCCCTGTGATCCGTCTTTCCCTTTGGCGGTGAAGTTTCCTCAAGATATTTTCATGTGGCCTTCGCAAGAAGCCACTCGCTTGCCGGACCTTGCTCCCGTGGTTGAAAAAATCGGTGTGGGACGTGAGCAGTGGCTGGAGCTGGTTGAAAAGTTTCGGTTTGACGTGGGTTCTCGCGATCAACTTTATTCCATCATGAATAAAGTGGTCGAATCCATTCAAGAAGGAAATGCGGCGGCCAAAGAAGCGATTGCTCCGATTTTGACACCTCGGTATCCATCGCAACTTTTTGCGGCAGTGGGTGAGGGCCTTTTCCTTTTTGTGTTTTTATTTTTATTGTGGAGAAAACCACGCAAGCCTGGATTCGTCGCGGCGACTTTTGTTCTTCTTTATGCCATCGTGCGAGTGATTGATGAACACTTCCGTATGCCCGATGCCCACATTGGTTTCCAGTGGTTGGGATTGACACGCGGACAGTGGCTCAGTGTCGTGATGTTTGCTGTGGGGTTGATTTTGATGTTCGTGTGGACTCGCGCAAGTTCTTTGAATGTTCCGGGCTGGGGTAAGGGGCATTCGATCAAGCTTGGACGAAAGTAGTCGGCACTCGGTGGACGAGGAAGGGGATTCCCCCTTCCTCGCTCACTGAGATCCTCGTCTTTTTATTTAGGATTCTTTTTTTGCTGGCTCTATGAGGGGAAACTCATAGAGCCTTTTTTTAGATTTTAAAATCAAAAGTTTGAAGTTCGGTGCGGGAGATTTCTTTTTGTTCTCCGGTGGCGAAATTCTTCACCGTGACAGTTTTGTTGGTCACTTCGTTGCTGCCGAGGATGAGGGCGTAGTGGGCATTCAACTTGTTGGCTTTTTGCATTTTTTTGCCCATTTTTCCGGACAAGAAATTTTCTGCTTTAAGTCCTCGGCTGCGGATTTCGTGGGCGACTTTGACGCTTTCTTCTTCGCCGAGGTCATCAGCACCAATGACGGCGATGAGGACTTCAGGTTGAATCGCTAACTCTTTGGGAGTGAGGTCGGCCAAACGGTCGATCCCTGCGGCCCAACCGACACCCGGAGTTTTGGGGCCGCCCATGGTTTCAATCAATCCGTCATAACGTCCCCCAGCCAGGACCGTGCCTTGCGCGCCGAGTTTGGCCGTGGTGAATTCAAAAACGGTGTGGGAGTAGTAGTCCAGACCGCGCACCAGGTGAGAATTGATTTTATACGGGATGCCCAGTTTTTCGATGCCTTCCAAAACTTTTTTAAAGAACGTTTTGGAAGTTTCATTGAGGTACTGTTCAAATTTTGGCGCCAGGGCGTTGATTTTTTTGTCGCCTTCATCTTTAGAGTCCAAGATGCGCAAAGGATTTTTTTCCAAACGCATTTTGCTGTCTGCTGACAACTGGTCTTGATGAGCCGTGAAGTAACTGACTAAAGCGTCACGATAAGCGGTGCGACTTTCAGAGTCCCCGAGAGTGTTGATCTCCAGCGTGCAGTCCGCAGAAATGCCGATTTTTTGCAGAACATCCCACGCCAAAGCGATGCATTCCACATCTGCCAGAGGTGAGTCATAACCTAAACACTCTGCGCCCAATTGGTAAAATTGACGATATCGTCCTTTTTGTGGTCGCTCATATCGAAACATGGGGCCGGAATAATAAAACTTCAAAGGAAGGTTTTGGCTAAGCCCTTCCGAGATAAAAGCACGTGCGACGCCCGCCGTCCCCTCGGGTCTTAATGTGAGACTTTCTCCTCCACGATCTGTAAAATCATAAGTCTCTTTATTCACAACATCGGAAGTTTCTCCGAGGGTGCGATGAAAAACGTCAGAAAATTCAAAAATCGGAGTTTCTATTTCTCCGTAACCGTACAAAAGGGCCTTCTCATAGGCTGATTGTTCGACAAAACGGAAAAGAAGACTGTCCTCGGGGAGGAGATCGCGGGTGCCACGAACTCTTTGAATTTTGCTGCTCATATTTTCGGCCTCACTCTGAGAGTAGAAAGATCCTTTATAGCAGAGCTAAGGGCAGTGCGCAAAGCTATTGCATTTAAGTTGAGCCTTGTCTTTAATAGAAAGAGGTCCCTATGAGGGGGGCTTTTGGGAATTGGGACGAATAATGAAAAAATGGGTTCTGGCGGGTGTATTCATATTAGCGACGGTCACGGGGGCGGTGATTTATCAAATGCTGAGCTCGCGGGGTGGAGCGCTGAGTGGCGTTGAGGTGGACTGGCGACTTTTGGGGGAGATGGACTACATCACCGGAAAGTCTTCGTCCGAGCTGCAAGCCTTGAATGGCAAAAGTGTTAAGATCCCCGGATTTATGGTGCCGTTGGAAGACAATCAAAGGGATGTTGTAGAGTTTTTGTTGGTGCCCAGTCCTCAAGCCTGTATTCACGTGCCACCGCCGCCACCCAATCAGATGGTGTATGTGAAGATGAAGCGGGGAACCGATGTGGCTGTAGGCCCCATCTGGGTTTATGGAACATTGAATTTAGTGACAAAGAAGTCCATGTACGGCGACGCTTCGTTCGAACTCGTGGGCGAGGCTATAGAACCGTACAAATAATCTCTCAAAGGGGGTTTTATGTTTAAGGTCCTTCTTCTTTCGACAATGGTTTTTGCCGCACGCGAACACGGAGCGCATCTGCATGGCGCTGGCAAAATCAGCATGGCCTTTGATGGCAAAAGAGGCAAAATCGAACTGCACGTCCCCGCAGAGTCCCTTTATGGTTTTGAACACGAAGCAAAATCAAAAAAAGACAGACAGAAAAAAGAACAAGCGCTGCTTAAGTTAGAAGAAAAGATTTCAGAGATGATCGTTTTAGATCCCTCCTTAAAATGTGAGATCAAAAAAGAGATCTTTGAAGTGAATCAGCAGAAAAATCACGCCGAAGTTGAAGCAGAGTTCGGCGTCTCTTGTGAGGCGCCTGTTGCTGGCAGCGAGATTTCCTTTCATATGCAAAAAGTATTTCCTCGTTTGAGGAAAGTTCAGGTGGATGTCGTTGCGGATGGCGTCCAGAAATCTCTACAAGTCACGAACAACGGAGACAGCCTTGGCCTCAAGTAATATCTTAATTGAGATTCGCGATTTACAGTATATCTACCCAGGGCAGGCCACGCCGACTTTGAAAATTCCCGAATTTTCCATCGTGCGTGGTGAACAGCTATTTCTTTATGGTCCCAGCGGGACCGGCAAGACCACATTGCTGGAAATGCTTTCCGGAGTATTAAAACCTTCTCAGGGAAGTCTGAAAATACTGGGTTGCGACTTTGTTAAGATGAGTGATTCGGAGCGGGATTCTTTTCGGGCCGAGCACATGGGGTATGTTTTTCAGAACTTTAATCTGATTCCGTATCTGACCGTGCAGGAGAACATTGAATTGCCTTTGCATCTAAGTGCGGCCCGCCGCGCGCGTTTGGGCAGTGTCGATACGGAAATGGTGATTCGGGCTTTGTGCGGAAATCTGGGGATCGGAGATTTGCTTGGGAAAAAAGTCGGTGAATTGAGTGTCGGTCAACAGCAGCGGGTCGCCGTGGCCAGAGCTTTATTGGGAAAACCGGATCTTTTGTTGGCGGATGAGCCTACGTCCGCATTGGATACCGACCATCGCGAGAAGTTTTTGAAATTGATGTTTGAATTGTCCGATCTATACGGAACAACCGTGGTTTTCGTATCCCATGATCGCAGCATGGAAAAACTTTTTAGCCGCTCCATCTCGTTGGACTCCATTAATAAGGTTGGGTAATGGTTTTCTTAAAATTGGCAATCAAGTCCTTGAAGAATCGCATTTTTGCAACGACGTTGACGGTGATTTCGATCGCCCTCAGTGTGTCCTTACTGCTTTCTGTTGAAAGAGCAAAACGTGCCGCCGAAGAAGGGTTCACACAAACGATCAGCAAAACAGATCTTATTGTTGGCGCCCGCAGTGGTCCTTTGCAGTTGATTTTATACACTGTTTTTAACATGGGGAACGCCACTCATAATATTTCCTATGAGAGCTATGAGGATATCAAAAAAATTCCCGCAATCGAATGGACAATTCCTTATTCTTTGGGGGATGGTCACCGAGGTTTCCGCGTCGTCGGCACGAATCAAGATTTTTTTAAATATTACCACTATCGAGGAGATCGCAAAGTGGAGTTTTCTCAAGGGGGAGAATTTCGCGATTTGTGGGATGTTGTTCTCGGTGCGGAGGTCGCTCGCAAGCTGGGATACAAACTGGGATCCCGTGTTGTCGTGGCCCATGGGGTAACCAAGGGAGAAGGCATTCAAGAGCACGATGATAAACCTTTTGTGGTTGCGGGGATTTTGGAGCCTACGGGCACGCCTTTGGATCGCGCCGTGTATATGTCTTTGGAAGGCATGGAAGCTTTGCATGTGGATTGGCAGGAAGGGGCGGCACCCACGGCAGATAAAATCATTCCGCGTGAGCAACTTACCAAAGACAAGTTGAAGGTTCATAGTATCACGGCCTTTTTTGTCGGCGCGAAATCTCGTATCGAGACCTTGAAGCTGCAACGCGAGATCAACACATACAAAGAAGAGCCACTGCTCGCGATCATTCCTGGAGTTACGTTGAGTGAACTTTGGCAGGGACTGTCTTTTGTCGAAGGCGTCTTGCGTATTATTTCATGGATGGTGGTTCTGGTTGGATTTATGGCGATGTTGATAGCCCTCACCACAGCCTTGAACGAGCGTCGTCGAGAGATGGCGATATTGCGGGCGGTGGGGGCGAAGTCCCGTCAAATTGTGGGGCTTTTAGTATTTGAGTCGACGCTGCTGACGGCTTTGGGAATTGCCTTAGGAGTCTTTTTATCATGGGGCCTGGTGGCCGTTTTAAAACCTTGGATTGAGTCTGAGTTTGGCCTTTATTTGGTGGGTCCCTGGTTCACGTCGCGTGAGCTGATTTATTTAGTCATTACATTGATCGGCGGCACGGTCATTGGTTTGATCCCGGCCTTGAGAGCCCAAAGTTTAGCTCTTAAAGACGGATTGAGTGTCAAACTCTAGTCGCGATTTCATGTCAAAGCACTCCTTGAGAAGAGCCTGAGTCGTCCGTTAGGATGGTGGGATCTTTTCAAGGAGCAAACGATGCAATCCATTTCAACGTGTCTGTGGTTTGATTCTGAAGCTGAAGAGGCCGCGAAGTTCTATACGTCCATTTTTAAAAATTCCAAGATTCTCAAAATCACGCACTATGGTGAGGCGGGTTTTGAAGTTCATCATAGACCGGCGGGAAGTGTATTGACTGTCGTCTTTGAACTGAATGGCCAACGGTTTATGGCCCTGAATGGGGGGCCTGTTTTTAAATTCAATGAGGCGGTCTCTTTGGTTGTGAATTGCAAAACGCAGGACGAATTGGACTACTATTGGGCAAAACTTTCCGAAGGCGGTGACAAGAGTGCTCAGCAGTGCGGCTGGCTGAAAGACAGGTACGGCCTTTCCTGGCAAATCGTACCTTCGGCTTTGGAGGAGATGATGAGTGACTCGGATCCCGTGAAATCAAACAAAGTCATGGAGGCCCTGCTGCAAATGAAGAAGCTCGACATCTCGACCTTAGAGAAAGCGTATAGATAAAAAGAGTGTCATTTCAAAGGGCCGAACCTCAGAGGGTTAGGCCGCTTTGACTTTCACTTTGTCGGCAGATTCGGCTTCGTAGTCCGAATAGGGCGTTGATACATCGACCATGCTGCCATCGGCAGCGCGATAGCCACGCACTTTGAACATTTTGAGTGCTTCGGAACGACCTTTGACTTCAGCCGCGCCAGCCAACTCAATCTTGAAGTCCTCACCAATTTTTTCAACCACAGTGTCTGACACCAGAAGGTCGGCGCCAAAGGCCTTGGTGGAAGCTTCGATACGAGAAGCGGTGTTGACCGTATTTCCGATCACCGTGTACTCCATGCGCTCATCAGAACCGATGGTTCCTGAAATTGCGGCTCCGGCATGCAAGCCCATACCAATGTTGATGGCTGGTTGCCCTCGGCTGAGGCGCAGTTCATTGAGGCTTTCCAGGGCCTTGCGCATTTCCAAACAAGCGCGCACAGCATTGTGGGGGTCACGGTCGGAACCTCGAGGAGCTCCCCAAACGGCCATGATCGCGTCTCCGATAAACTTATCGACGACACCGCCATGGGCGTTGATGATTTTCACCATCACGCCAAAATATTCATTGAGCATCTCAACGACCTCTTCTGGAGACCGTTTTTCAGAGAAAGCCGTGAATCCGCGAATATCTGAGAAGAAGACCACCACGTCTTTCGATTTACCGCCAACGCCGATATCTTTACTGATCAAGTCTTCGGCCACAGAAGATCCATGGAACTTCGAGAAGAGGCTTTTCACTTTGTCCCGTTCTTTCAAACCATCCGTCATGTGATCGAAGGCTTCGGCTAAGTCACCCACTTCATCATGGGATTTAACCTGGGCGCGGGCTTTGACGTCGAAGTTTCCTTTGGAAACCAAGTTGATCATCTCGGCCAGTTTTTCAATCGGGGAGGTGAGGGTCATAGAGAACAAGAAGATAAAGAAGATCGCCATGGAGATGGCGGAGCCCGCCACGAAGATCGCTCGGCGCTTCACCTCGTGCGACACTTCCAAAATCGTTTCTTCAGAAGTTTGAGAAACCACGGTCGCCCCAAATGACGTTTTCACTGAGGCGCCAAAATAGTTTTTATCAGAATCCGGATCAATGAACTTTGTCTGATATTGTGGTGATTTTTGAACTAAAGCCTTTTGGACGAAAGGATTCTTGTTCATATTTAAGCGCGCCATGGCCTTTTGTTCATCTTTATGCGCCAAAAGTTCACCATAACGATCCACTAAGTATTGAGTTCTTTCTGAGGGGTCCGTGAAAGGCTTTTCTAAAGGTGCCAGGGTCACGTCCGCCAAAGCTACGTGAGTGATTTTTCCTTGGGCATCCCGAATCAAGGGGATTCCAATAGTCACCATCGCGGGCGCTTTTGGATAGGACGCATTTTTTAATTCGATACTTCCTTGAGCTACGGAGCGAATCGGAAACTTTTGCCATGAACGCAAATGAATCATGTAGGTTCCGGTAAGACCATAGGGGCGAAGCGCCTCTTCTTTTATTTTGCGGGCAACCGTTTCAACAGAGCTTCCGTTGAGTTTCAAAATTTCCAGAGCGACAAAGTTTTTGTCCTTTGTGAAGTTGAAGTCAAAGTCATCGCCAGTGCCAGTTTGCTCAGAAGTGCCTTTCATTAAAAGGGAAGCAGTGACGCGGGTCTTATCGACAAGGGAGCTGACAATGTTATCGACTTCTTTCGCTTTAGCGGCAGCCGACTCAAGGTTGGCGATATCCACTTGCTCTGACGCTTTCTTTTCAAAATAAGCGGAAGAAATCCAAGTGATGGTTCCCGTTGCGGCGACCAGAATCAGGATTGTCACTGTAATGAGTTTAGTTGAAATAGGTATTCTCATACAATCTCCACGAGCTAGAAAGCCCACTCCGCAAAAAAGTTTAAATAGTTTCCGACGATAGTGGACTCATTCACATCACCATCAACCGCAAAGTTGCTGGCGCTAGGAACCGCATTATAGGACATTTTATCTTCACGACGGGCATAACCCACCAAACCAGTGAAGGTCGGTGTGAAGCGATAGCTGCCCAAAAATCCAAACTGAGTGGACAGAGATGGTGTGAGGGGTTCTCCGTTGGGTGTACTGATCTTCATTAAAGACATATACATATGTGCATTAATTTGTATTCCCAGTTTGGGCGTCAGCGAATACCAGTATTCTGCCCCAAAGTGAGGACCTGCGGAAGCAATCTTCAGATCTTCCGATTGACCCGAGAAAGGATCGCCGATGGTTTCAGGAAGTTCCTTGTAGTAAGGCCCCATCTGGAACCGCGCTTCGCCGCGATCACCTACGGATTTGCGATAGACGGCGTTAAGTTCGGTGGAAGCAAAAGTTTGAGTCTTTCCATTGAAAGTAAATCCGCTGAGATCAATGATACCCAAAAATCCCCATGGGGTCTCAGGGCTGAACCAACCTAATCCCATTCTTCCGGTTCCCCCCATGGCACTATAGGCTACGGAAGAGTTCTTTTCAGGATTTACTCCACGGAACTGCATTTCGGTTAAAAGGTAACTTGCGACGGCATACCATCCCGTGACGCGATCAATGGATTTTCTAACCAAGGCCGTGTATTCCGCTGCGGGAGAGCGATCTCCATTTCTTACCGAGAAGATCTGTTTTACTAAAGTGGACTGAGGGCGCATGTCTGATTTAGCGCGAACAGCGACTTGATATTTGCCTCCGGGCCAGGATTCATCGAAGACAAGGGAGTCTTCTTCTGTGTTTTCGATCACTTTAAATTTTTCCCACTTTTTGGTGGTGGGATTGCCTTTAAATACATAGACGTCGTACTTGGTGGCGTGATCAGGGCGAGTCCACTTGATCTCGCGCACGAACTCACTCTCGGGCTTATCAATTTTCGGATTTTCCAAAGCCTTGCCAAGAACTGAAAACTGACTGACTGCGGTGGCCTCACTTTGAATGCCTTCTTTATTGGAAGCGGAAACCTTCCAAGTGTAGTTCATGGCCACGGGGAGAGATGTTTTAAAGGAGGGCTCACTAAGCACCTCTGAAATTTGTGTTTTTCCATCTTCAGAGGTCAAGGTGAATTGATACTGATCCGCGCCGTTGACGGGGGCCCACTGGAATTCGATTTTGGTTTTGTCTGTCTCTTTTGTCGTAATGCGAGAGCGGGAGGCTGGGAACTTTAGAACAGCCGTGTCCAGTCCCACGTTAAAGTCACTCTCAGGGCTCCATTCTCCAGGAACACCGCGATAGTCGCGAGAACGCAACTTCATAAGGTATTTTCCGGGAGTCAATCGTCCGTTCCAAGAAGCCTCTTGAACTTTAAACGTAAAAGTCTTTGGATCCTTTTCTTTCACTTGAGTCAGTTCGATTTCATAGCTCTTAGCGCCTTCAATAGCTTCCCACTCGAAATTCACAAGGCGGCGATAGGGAGCCGCCCAGACCGTCGCGGCCCAGAATGTGAAGATAAGGATTAAAAACGCACTACGTTTGAACATCAGTTGACCTTAATCTTTTTGAGTGTCGGTGCTCGAACGTTCGATTTATCTGGCACGACCAGTTTTCGTGATGGTCCCTGTTCGCTCTTTCGTCCATAAGAATCGTATGCCGCCACTTCCACTTCATACTCGCCAGGCAACAGATTTTTCAGTGCCGTTGAGTTTTTCAAATATTTAGTGCGTTTAAGCTCTTTGCCATTTTTACGAATGGTCAGCCAATACTCTTTAGCGCCATCCAAGGCTGTCCATTCCAATTGGGTTTTTCCATCCAGAGAAGCCTGAAGAGTTCCTTCCGCCGGAAGAAACTGAGGCGACTGTAAGAGCGGCAGAGGAGCCACCGTCAAAGCTTGTGAAGTAGTGGTGCCAAGAACTTGACCGTCTTTATTCAGAGCTTCGATCGAAGCAATGTAACGGCCTGGTTTTGTCACAGGAGTTGAAAGCGTCGTGTCTTTGACTTCCACTGTGGCTGCTGAAGCTGGGTCCGCATTTTCTTGAAGAAGTTTGACTCTCCAAGAGGCGACCTGTTCCGTTTTGTCCGCTTTCCATGAAAGACCCAATCGAGGAGTTTCAACATAGTACTGAGTGGTTTGAGCTTCAGGCATTGTGAAGTTGACTTCCACAGGAACAATCGGTGGAGGTGTCGGTGCTTTTGCTTGGGCATTTACTTCATTGGCTGGTTTGACGACAAATTTTTGAACTTTGCCTAGAACTGGTTTGTCGGAATCAACATAATAAGAACTCATGCGCCAATAGTAAGTGCCAGCCTTTAAAGAAGGCACCGTGAAGTTTTCTTCATCGGCGAAAGATTTGCTGGTGATTTTTTCCTTGAGATTTGGATCTTTCCAAACTTCCAAGGTCGTTTGTCTTGTGTCATCGCCTTTTTGCCATTTGAAAGTTAAATCAAAGGGAGTGCTGGCTGCTGGAATTTCGGCATCCGCAGTCGGGAAAACCACCGTGGGGGCATAACGAGCCAGGACTTCTGTTTTATAGATAGGACTTTCAGCAACCACACGCCCGTCAGGACTTGTTCCTACAAGTTTCCAGTAGTGACGTCCGAAGGGCAGTGATGCCATAACTTGTGACTGATTTAAAGGGGCTTTGGCCAACTCTTTAAGTTGTTTTCGGCTGGAACCTGCCCACACAGAGACTTGCGTGTTCGCAGGGAACCCTTGCCATTGGAAAGGCACGGGTTGCAAAGACTCGGCATCCATGGCCAAAGGTTTCTGTGGTAACGGACTTAAGATCTTGATCTCGGTTCGTGAGGTGAGGTCTTTGCTTTGTCCATCGCTTCCTTTGATGGACGCTTTTCCTTCAAGAACTTGAACGTCGACAGAGTCTCCGCGACCTTTCGAAAGAGACGCGGACGCGCGTGAGAGGTCGACTTTTCCTTTTGCGGAATTAAGAACCAGCCCAGGGGCATTGGTTTCATTGCCGGCCTTCGCATTAACAAACAAACTACCTTCCATCAGATCCAAAGCGATTTCGCCTTCGGATTTTTTGATGACGATCAAAGACTCGGGCTCCAAATCTAAATAGCGATCCGAATCGACAAATTGAATTCGGACTTCTCCACGTTCGCTGGTGCGAATCGCTTCGCCGTTATAAAGAGGTTCTCCGGTATTGACCAGTTGCCATAAAAGACGAGAGGAAGGACGGCGCTGAATGTCGTCAACAACCTTACCAACATAAGCCAGAGGTTTTTCAGTTCCGTGAGAGGAAATGCGATGATCAGTAGACTGATACCAATACCAAGTCACAGCAAAAACAGACGATGATGTGAGTGCTGCGATAAGCAAGCGTTTCCACTGTTTTTTCATCAAATCCTCCTCAATTGTTTTTCGGAGAATTTCTCCAGATATTTAATAGCGCTTTAGTCTAGGTCCGACATTCTTCTTAGAAATAGTTGGGGGCAAATAAGAAAACGGACTGGAACCTTTCTGGTAGATGGTCTAGAGTCTTGCATTATGGACACCAAAAAGAACTACATCACCCCCGAAGGTCTAGCAAAACTCAAGGCCGAGTATCATGAACTGATGCATGTGGAGCGACCCAAACTTGTCGAGGTGGTCGCGTGGGCGGCCAGCAATGGAGATCGCTCAGAGAACGCCGACTATCAATACGGCAAGCGTCGACTGCGCGAGATCGACAAACGGGTTCATTTTTTGACCAAGAGAATTGAAGATGCTGAAATCGTGGACCCCAAACAGATGAAAGGGAATACGGTTTTGTTTAGTGCGACGGTGACCTTGGTTAATGAGGAAGGGGATGAACTCATTTATCAAATCGTGGGCGAAGATGAGTTCGATCCAAAAAATGGTAAGATCTCCTGGAAGTCACCGGTGGCTCGGGCTCTTTTGGGTAAGAAGCTGGGGGATGAGGTGCGTATCGTCAAACCCGCCGGAGAAGAGTTTGTCACCATTGAGAATATCGAATTTAAGTAAAAATTTCAGATTATGTCAGATTTTACTTTCCATTCAGATTATTTTTTAAAGTGCCTGTGTATTTTTATTTTAACGATTGAATTTATTCCCAGAACTTAGGAAACTGCTTCGGCATTGGGGGGGATCATGAAAGTTATTACGAAAATAACATTGGGTGTTCTATCGTTTGCGATGGTTTTGACTTCTTATCAAAGTGCAGAAGCAAAACGTGGCAATGCCGATTATCAAGGTAAGTATCAGCAAGGGCAATCTTCTGCCGTAACCGATACAGCCAGCGATCAAGAGATCGTAAGAGCTGTAAACAGTCAGCGTCGTTTGAACTTTGTTGAGGGGGGAAGCCTTGTTGTGACAAAGGTTCTGCCCGACGACACAAATGGAAATGAGCATCAAAAGTGGATGGTTCGCCTTTCTAATGGAAAGACCATGCAAGCCGTGTATAATTCAGACATGTGCCCTCGTGTCCCCGTCAAAGAAGGCGACGTGATTGCGATGGGTGGTGAGTTCATTTGGACGAGTCGCGGTGCACTTCTTCATTGGTTGCATCATGATCCCCGTGGAAATCGTCCCGATGGATATGTTTATCTGAATGGGAAATTCTATTGCAAAGACTCGAACTAATCTCATGTGACGCTCCTTTTTGGGCCGACAGTGGTCATGGCCAAACTTTGTGGGCGCACTTTCTAAAGTCTCCAGAGTTGCAAAGCTTAGGACAGAATTTTGAAGTCGATCTCCCAGACGGGGATCGACTTTTTTGTTTTTATCTGCAAGGAACCTCGCCCTTTGTGGTGAGTTTGTTTCACGGCCTCTCTGGGGATGTTCATGCCGACTATATGCAAAGAACGGCCTTGCTCTGTCAGAAGCTGGGTCACACCGTGGTCTTGGTAAATCATCGGGGGGCGGGCCAGGGAGCTCCTTTTGCCAAGCACCCCTACCATTCGGGGCGGTCCGAAGATGTCTCACGAGTTTTAGAAAAACTTCGTCAAATGTTTCCCGATAAAAAGCAGATTTCCATTGGCTATTCCATGAGTGGCAATATCTTGTTGTGTTTGCTGGGGGGCTTTCGTGGGCAGTTTAAGCCTGATGGCGCTGTGACCGTCAACGCGCCCATCAATCTTTTGAATGGATCGCGACTTTTAAAGACGGGATTCAATCGTCTTTATGATATGCGTTTCGTACATCGTCTGCGCAAGACGGTAGCGGAAAAGTATCAGCAGGGGTTGATTCCCGAAAAATACGAGATCCCTCTTTGGTCCACAGTTTGGGATATGGACCAGATCTAC
>JANJTG010000176.1 GCA_024711265.1 Bdellovibrio sp.
GGTTCTTCACGGTTAGTGGTGGGAAACGCTGAGTCATTAAGAAATGAGGCATAAGCCTTTTCAAGATAAGCTTTGGGTATCTGACATCCAAACTTATTTAGGAAAGGAATACTTATGCCTCAGGCATTAGAAGTACCACAAGTCTTGCTTTTACCCGAAGTGAAAGTTTTAAAATGGACAAGAGATCGCTTCGGACGACAACACCTTTGGGCGAAAAAGGTTTCAGAATTCGAGGTCTGCCCCAAGTGCGCGCAGAAATCCTCGGTGGTTTATGATCATCGCTGGGTTCATGTCCACGATCAGCCTCTGCGCGATAAAGACGTATGGATGCATATTTCGAAAAGAAGGTTCTTCTGTAAGACTTGCCGAAAACCATTTACTGAACCAATCCCCGGAATCCGCAAAGGAAAAAGAACGACGGAGCGATATCGACGAGGACTTATCTGGGCTTGTGAAAACTTTGGTGATTTAAAGAAGGTACGTAAAACTTATCGTTGTTCTTCTTGGCTCGTATATCAATCTTTGCGAGAGCATTTATCACTTAAACTGCGTCGTCATGTGAATTATCCATGGCCCAAGACGATTGGTATTGATGAGCATTTTTTCTCTCGAAGCAAAGGTTATCGGGAGTTTGCAACAGTGCTGGTGGATTACACCAATAAGCGCGTTCGAGAATTGGTTTTAGGTCGCAGCAGTGGTGAACTTAATTATGCGCTAAAAGATATTGCTGGCCGAGAAAACGTCACTAATGTTGTTTTAGATTTATCGGACACGTACAAAAGTTTTGTGAAAGATTTTTTTCCAAACGCTGCGATGACCGCGGATAAGTTCCATGTTCTGCGGCTTCTGAATCCTGCAATCAATCGGCGAAGAAAGGAAATCACTGGCGATCGGAGAACACATCCTATACGCAAGCTGCTTTTAAGAAATGGAAAACGATTGGAGTATTTTGAACGAAAAGCACTGCATGAATGGCTTGCACAACATCCAGATTTAAGTGAAATCTATCACTTCAAAGAGGCCATGTATGGTCTTTATCGAATTAAGGGTTACAACCAAGCGGCAAGAGCTTTAACAAAACTTACTGACCGCATGGCTTTATCAAAGATCCCAGAAATAAAAACTCTGCGAAGGACGTTTATGAAATGGCGAAATGAGATCTTGAATTATTTCAAAACTGGAATTACTAACGCAAGAACAGAAGGTTTTAACAACGTAGCAAAGCTAGTACAGAAGCGAGCTTACGGCGTTAAGAGCTTTGAAATGTATAGACTCAGATACCTAAGTGCTTGTGCTTAAATGACTTTTTGAAAATGCCCACCATGGAGCGAGTAGAACCTAATTTGTTTGTTTCTCGAGTTTAGATCAGGAACGGACCAATTTGGAATCTGAGATAACAAGAAATTCGGGAAGAAAAATGGTGGCTTGAGACGGAATTGAACCGCCGACACAAGGATTTTCAGTCCTCTGCTCTACCAACTGAGCTACCAAGCCACTGGAATTCAAAGAGACCAAATGTTTATCTTTTGGCCCCTTTGATGTCAACAATTAGGCTTTATCAAAGGCAGATTTTAAATCCGCTAAAAGATCGTTGAGGTCTTCAACTCCCACAGAAAGACGAATGAGGGAGTCATCAATCCCCAAAACCTTGCGCGTCTCCGCCGGAACGGAGGCGTGCGTCATAATTGCAGGGTGTTCAATGAGGCTCTCCACCCCTCCCAGACTCTCCGCAAGGGCAAAAACATTCACGTTTTCTAAGAACTTGCGAGCCGACTCCATCCCACCCTTAATGTAGAACGTGATCATACCCCCAAAACCATGCATCTGCTCTTTGGCCAATGCATGCTGAGGATGGCTTTCGAGGCCTGGATAGATAACTTTTTCAACTTTTGGATGGGCCTCTAAGAATTTTGCGATCGCCATCGCGTTTTCTTGATGGGCTTTCATACGAAGTGGAAGGGTTTTTAAGCTTCTTAAGCACATGAAGGAGTCAAACGGTCCCTGAATTGCCCCCATCCCGTTACTTAAAAAGGCCATTTTTTCTGCAATATCATCTCGAGAAGTCACGGCCACACCACCGACCACATCACTATGACCGCCGATATATTTTGTCGCCGAGTGAACCACAATATCTGCCCCCAGCTCCAAAGGTCTTTGGAAGTAAGGACTCATAAACGTGTTATCCACCGCCACGATAATGCCTTTGGCTTTTGCCAAAGCGGAAATCTTCTTAATATCCACCAACTTCAGGGTTGGATTTGTCGGCGTTTCCAGCCAAACCATTTTCGTAGAGGGCTTAATGGCCTTTTCAAAGCTTTCAACCTTGGTCAAATCCACAAAAGAAAACTCAATACCATCATGCTTAAGAATTTTATCAAAAAGACGGAACGTCCCACCGTACATGTCGTCCATAGCAATCACATGATCCCCCCCCTTAAGAAGATGAAGGATCGTCGTTGTTGCCGCACATCCAGAGGCAAATGCAAAACCGTACTTACCACTCTCAAGGCTTGCCATACAATTTTCATAAGCACGACGAGTGGGATTGTGTGTGCGAGAATACTCCCATCCCTTATGTACGCCCGGTGATTCTTGTACGTAAGTCGAGGTTAAATACACCGGAGTCATGATGGCCCCCGTTGTGGGATCCGGAGATTGGCCCGCATGAATAGCTCTTGTTGAGAATCCTAAATTCGCAGTTACTTTTTTCATATCACACCTGTTATTTCTTCAGATTGTTAAGAGCTTCTTCTGCCGTGATAACACGATTGAAGGCATTTTTTGCATCTTCAGATTTCAATAGCCCATTTTCGATCATCCACTGGTCGTTGAAAGCCTTGCTCAAATACTGACGACCGCTATCTGGGAAAATCACAACAATGTTCGATGGCTTTTCAAGTTGTTCGGACGCCTTCATCGCACCAACAAGAGCGGTCGCGCTAGACGGACCGACAAGAAGTCCCTCTTCAGCAACCAAACGGCGGGTCATTGCAAAGGCCTCGGGATCTCCAACACGCACAAATCCATCATAAATGTCTAAATGCACATTCCCTGGAAGCATGTCCTCGCCGATCCCCTCCACTTTATATGATCCTGGGGGGTCTACAATTTTCTTATGATAATAAAGATCGTAAAGAATACTTCCGATGGGGTCGGCACAGAACACTTTGACCTGAGGGTTTTGTTCCTTCAAGTACTTCGCACAACCAGAAAGAGTTCCGCCCGTTCCGGCTCCGCCCACCAACATGTCTATCTTTCCATCCATCTGCTTCCAGATTTCTGGACCTGTGGTTTGATAATGGCGTTGTGGATTATCTGGATTGAAAAACTGATTTACCAGAAAGCCACCGGGAACCTCTGCGGCAATCCGTTTTGCAACAGAGTAGTGACTCATGGGATCTTCCGGATCAACCATCGGAGTAATGACCACCTGTGCACCATAGGCACGCAAGATCGCGCGTTTTTCGTCACTCATTTTTTGTGGCATCACGAAAATACACTTATATCCTTTGACCGCCGCCACCAACGCCAATCCTACGCCGGTATTTCCCGATGTCGCCTCGACAATGATTCCGCCCGGTTTCAGCTCACCTCTTTTTTCAGCCTCTTCAATCATGGCCACGGCCACACGATCCTTGATGCTGCCGCCAGGATTGAAATACTCCACCTTGGCAAAAAATTTATGTTTTGAGCCTTTTGTAACGTTATGAAGAGCCACCATCGGCGTATTGCCAACGGTCTCCAGGATTGAATTATAGATTTGTGACATGATTAACTATCTTTCTAAGTCTTTTCTTCTGCTGGAACGAAGATAAACTGAATTCATCGACTGCAAAACTGTATTCATTTGAGTCAGTGGGTCCACAGAATAGGCCATTCCCAGCTCTTCCGTCAGTTGCTTGACTAGCTGACGACGAGGTTGATCTTTCATCAACTCATCCACCAGTTTTTCAAGAGCGACTTGCTTTTTATCAAGCTGTGCCATGGTATATCCTCCAACAGGGCCACTCTATCACCCCCCTCCCAAAGAGTGAAAAAAATTTTGCAGAAGAGGTCCAAAAAGGAGCAGTAAAAAGGCAGGAAATTGAAATAATAAGAGGGGAATAAGCATTATAAATGGCAACTGCGCTATTTTATTTGTTAATTCCTCGTTACAGGCCTCCACCAACTCTTCTTCCAAACGCACAAGAACCGTATGGATGGACTCGCCGCGAAGCCCCCTTTCCAAAACTTGCAATAAGGTACGACGATGGGGGGAAGAAAGCCTTTGAATCGCGTCTTTCGGATCTTGTCCCTGCTGTAAAAGTCCCAACCAGAGGGTCACGATGGTCACGAATTCACCCCGTTCCTTTTTGATATAGAGAAGAATGCCTTGTTTAACTGATTGCCCCTTTTCAATAGCGCGTTTGACGCAAAGAAGAAGCGCAAGTGGTGGTGCTAAACCTTCCATTTAATCCTCCGACCCACCGAAAAGATCCAAATAAGGCCCGCAAAAAAGAATAAGAAGGACATTAAAATAAGATATTGGTGGTTTTTAAATCCAAATTGCATAATTACAAAAGAAAGAAGCCCCAAAAAAAGAGCGGTGACAATTATCGCCTGCATCTTAATCTGTTGAGTGACCTGTCCAGACCTACGTCGAAAATTTTCCTGCATCTTCAATGTCCTTCGCAAAGCACGGACTTGCTCTAAGCAACGACTTTGCGAACGATCTATTTCCATGATCTCCTCTTGGAAATCCTTTAGCAGAGCGGATTTCATGGCGATGACATTTTCCGACATCGACAAAGAATCAAACAACTCCAACAGCTGTCGGCGCACCCATCCACTTTGAATTTCAATCGCCTCATGAAGCGATATGCGGAAAGATTTTCCTGATTGAACCCCTAAAATCACACAATCAAGAAGTGGAATAAGGGCACTGCGCAGACGTTTTATTAAGAAAAAACGCAAAATCGTTGGAAAAAACTTTAAAGTTATTAAAAGAATGCCGATGAAAAGCCAGAGTGTGATGGAGGAGCTGCTGCTTGCGGTGAAAAAGCAGATCACAACCAGGTTCGAGATCGAAAAAGCCCGAACCCAGTGTTGAGAGAAAGCAAATTCATGCGCCATCGACGAAAGAATTCGATGAACGAGCGCATGTCCGAGCAGCGAAATCGATAAAACGATAAGCAAAGGGCACCTCCAAGCACCCAAAGACTCGCAAAAAATATGCAAGGTAAATTTTTTGTTGACGTCGCTGGTCGAATTGTGAAGACTTAAGGTAAGTTAAGTTTTTAAGTTAGAGAAACAACAACAACGTTTGCATCCTAGGAGGAGCACATGGCAAAGAAAGCAGCT
>JANJTG010000182.1 GCA_024711265.1 Bdellovibrio sp.
GACTTTGGCTCCTCGGCTGGCCGAATATTGTAAAGCTAAGACTGCGTCTCCGAGAGATCCACCACCATCATTTGCAATGAATTGAGCCGGGATGATTTGTGCCTGAGGAGCAACGCCTTCGACGGATCCATAACGTGGATCAGCGGCAATGATCCCCGCCACGTGAGAGCCGTGAGCACTGGGAGTGGGATTGCTGCTGGGAACGGAAACAAAACTTGCGCCGTAGTAGTCATCAATAATTCCATTGCCATCGTCATCGATTCCATTGTTGGGAATTTCTTTGGTGTTGATGGCAATGCGAGGTTGAAGTTGAGGATGGGTGTAATCCACGTAGGCGTCGACCACCGCGACTTTGATATTCTGGCCGTAAACGCCTTGAGACCAAACAGAGCGTGCCGAGATTTTGTCTTGCCCCCAACTGTCAGTGAATCCGCTGGCGCGAATTTCATCAGCCTTGTTGATTTGCAATTGTCGATCAAACTCCACAAACTTAATTTTTTCAAGCTGAGGTTCGATAAAGTTTTTAGTAAAGGCTTCGGCATTTTCGGCGGACTCGACGGTGAACTTTCCATCTTCCCATTGAACAATAAACTTATTTTCGATGGCTTGCCCCATGCAGGCACTGGAATCCAATGCACCATTTTCCGGAAATACAGAACTGCTCGACTTATTGTTGCTACAAGATGCTAAAACGAAGATGCAAGCAACCGCCGAGAGAATCTTTTGAACATCCATGTTCACTCCCTGTGCGGGCCCATCTGGTCCCATCAATAGGACTCAGGCAGTCGGCCCGACCGGTTAGCTCTTCGGAAATTATATGTCTTATTTTGAGGCTAGAAGGTCCAAAACTGGACCTTTGATGGGAGCTAGATTTGTGTGATGAACTCTCGTAAAAAAGAGCTGAACTGAAGCTCAACTCTTTTGGCAGTTTCGGTGACCTCATCGTGAGAAAGTTTTTGAGATGAAATACCGGCTGCTAAATTTGTAATACAGCTCAGAGCCGCCACGCGAAGGCCCAGGTGGTTTGCAGCAATAGATTCTGGCACCGTGCTCATGCCAACGGCCGTACCACCGATCAACTTCAAGTAGCGAACTTCTGAAGGAGTCTCATAAGTAGGACCACTGACACCACAATAAACACCTTTGTGATAACGAGTGCCTTGCTTTTGCAACAATTTTTCCATGATCTCGATAAGGCGTTTGTCGTAAGCCTCTGTCATATCAGGAAAGCGAGGCCCGAGTTCTTTGATGTTGGGTCCCATTAGGGGATTTGTGCCCATAAGATTGATATGATCTTCGATGATCATAAAATCTCCGGCCTGCATGTTTTCGCCAAAACCACCTGCAGAGTTGGTAAGAATCAAGGTTTCAATTCCCAGCATCGCGAGTGTGCGAGTGGGAAACACAACACTTTCCATGCTGTGACCTTCATAGTAGTGATTGCGCCCTTGCAAAATCGCGATGGATTGGTTGTCCACCTTTCCGAAAATAAGATTTCCCGAGTGCCCCTCAACCGTGGGGGGCGAGAAGTGGGGAATTTCTTTGTAAGGAAGAGTGCACTCGATCTCGACATCTTTTACAAAAGCCCCAAGACCCGAACCCAATATCACGCCCACTTTCGGTTTTGCCGAAGATTTAGTGCGAATGTAGCTGACGGTTTCTTGAAGCTTATTGAGTACCAAGCAAGTTCCTTTGTTCCAGAGTATTAGCTCAAAATCTTAAGTATCAAACTAGGCTTTGCAATTTTTGGCAAGGAAATATTGATGGCGGATTTAAGCAGGGGAAGAGCCGATTGAAGCAAATCTTTATCATCGCCATGCAATGTGAAAATCGCCTCTCCTGCCTGAACTTCATCTCCCACCTTAACATGAAATTCAATTCCTGCTGTGGGCGCAATGATGTCGGCGGTTTGCGCTCTTCCGGCTTTGATAATAATTCCCGCAACGCCAATGCTTTCGGTGTGAAAGCCGTGCACAAATCCTGATTTTTCAGAGGTTACGATAATGTTATGTTTTGGTTTAGGAAGTCTATCAAGAGCTCCGCCATGGATAGAACAAAGCTCTTCAAATTTCTTCAGAGCTTTTCCAGAAACCAGAATTTCATTTGCTATTTTGTAGGACTCATCTTCGCTTTTTCCGACGCCGGCCAACAGCAGCATGTGTGCAGAAAGGCGTAAGCTGAGTTCGCGAGTGTCCTGATATAGATCATAACCCGCGGGGCCGATGAACTTTTCATTTTTCATGATCGCGACGCACTCTTCTACTTCCAAAGAGTTCCCGGCATAACGACCCAAGGGTTGATCCATATTCGTTAAAAGCGCAGTAACTTTTTTTCCATAACCACGAGCAATCGACATGAGATTCAAGGCAAGCTCTTCGGCAAGGGCTGGCGTTTTCATGAAGGCCCCCGAGCCGTACTTCACATCAAGAACCAGTCCGTCAATTCCTTCGGCCAACTTCTTTGACATAATCGATGCGCAGATCAGAGGAAGACTTTCAACCGTCGCTGTGACGTCGCGAAGTGCGTAGATTTTTTTATCAGCAGGGCAGATCTCTTTGGTTTGTCCGATAAAACAAATAAAATGTTTGCGAACCAGCTCGATAAATTCAGGCAATGATTTTTGCGTATTAAATCCGGGAATAGCCTCCAGTTTATCAAGAGTGCCACCGGTATGGCCCAGACCGCGACCCGAGATCATAGGAACCGGAACACCAGCTGCCGCAACAATCGGCCCAAGAATTAAACTGGTTTTATCGCCGACGCCCCCGGTGGAATGTTTATCCACTTTGAACTGAGTAAGAGAAGAAAAATCCACCACCTCGCCGGAATGAAGCATAGCTTTTGTCAGTGACAGAGTTTCTTCAGAAGTCATGCCTCGGAAGTAAATGGCCATTAACAAAGCCGCCATTTGATAGTCAGGAATATGGCCTCGAGAATAACCCAAAATAAATTCATTGATCTCGTCAAAAGAAAGGGCTCCGCCATTTCTTTTGATTTTAATGATCTCCGCGGGAAGGAAGGCCATTAATAGCCCCCTTGCACAGTGCCACCCTGAACGATGGTGACGCCAGAGCTTGTTCCTAGGCGGGTCGCGCCCGCTTCAATCATGGCTTGGGCCTGAGCGAGATCTTTAATTCCGCCAGAAGCCTTTACTTCCATCTGAGAACCCACGATTGACTTCATAAGTTGAACGTCCTCAACGGTGGCGCCACCTCCGCCAAAGCCGGTGGATGTTTTAACGAAATGAGCTCCCGCCTCGAGGGCTGCTTGGCAAGCTAGAACTTTGTCGTCTTGAGTAAGAAGAGACGTTTCAATAATGACTTTGACTGTATGACCTTGCGCCGCTTTGACGACCGCCTTGATGTCATCACGGACATAATCAAGGCGACGATCTTTCAAGGCGCCGACATGAATGACCATATCAATTTCCTGAGCGCCGTTTTTAATGGCGGTTTGTGTTTCAAAGGCTTTGCTTTCGCTGTCCATAGCACCCAAAGGGAAGCCGACCACACAACAAACCTTCACCGAAGATCCTGAAAGCAGTTGAGCGCAGGTGGAAACGTAAGACGTGTTCACGCAGACACTGAAGAAGCCGTGTTCTTTGGCTTCACCACAGAGTTTTTCAATTTGCGCGAGCTGAGCGTCGGCTTTTAAAAGGGTATGATCAATATAACGACTTAGTTGCACGGGGCACCTCGGAATGTTTAAATAAAGAAAGTTATCTTAGTTCATTGCAGGAGGCAATCATGACACCACAGAAGTGGACCTCGATTTTATTGGCGACACTAGTCCTTTTCACTTCTCAAGCCTCTTTTTCGCAGACCGACAGAACCGTGAAGCGAAATGTTGCGACGGTTCTCTTTGCCAGCCTCGGGGGCGCCGTGTTGGGTCTGAGCACCTTGTCGTTTTATGGCGAACCTCAAGAGCACACTGAAAACATCACTCTGGGAGCTTTAATTGGTTTTGCTGCAGGAGTGGGATACGTTGTCTATGACTCTTCGCGGCCTGCACCAGTAAGTTATGAGTATTCACAGGCCTTTGATCAGGATCAAAAAAGCAGAAGGGTTTTAGCTGCAGTCGCTAAAACCCCTCCGATGATTCAGTTTCAATTGGACTTTTAATTAGCCAACCTTGGTGCGACCACCCGGAGCGGCTCCGGCCACGGTTCCTTGAACAGTGGTATCTCCGCCTCCAGCTTGACCCAAGAAGGTCTTGGCATCGGCGGCAGAAACCTTTCCTTTGCGAACCAGATCTTCGATGTACTTTTCGAAAAGCACCATGCCTTGGCTGGAGCCCGTTTGCATTGCCGAAGTGATCTGATGCACTTTTCCTTCGCGAATTAGGTTCGAGATGGCTTTGGAGTTTCTCATGATCTCATAGGCAGCCACGCGACCTTGTCCATCGGCGCGCGAGAAGAGCGTTTGGGCAACGACGCCACGCAAACTTTCAGCAAGCATCGTGCGAATTTGTTGCTGTTGTCCTGCCGGGAAAACGTCAATGATACGATCGATTGTTTTTGCGGCACTGTTAGTGTGAAGAGTTCCAAACACAATATGCCCAGTTTCGGCGGCGGTGAGCGCTAAAGAAATGGTTTCAAGGTCACGCAACTCGCCCACTAGCAAGATATCGGGGTCTTCACGAAGAGCGGCCTTCAGGGCGTTCGAGAAGCTCTTTGTATGGCTGCCCACTTCCCGCTGATTGACAAGAGCTTTGATGTTGGGGTGCACGAACTCGATAGGGTCTTCCACCGTAATGATGTGAGCCTCGCGAGTCATGTTAATTTGGTGAATCATGGCGGCCAAAGTTGTGGATTTACCCGAGCCTGTGGGGCCCGTCACAAGAATCAGCCCACGGTCACAGTCGATCATATCCATAACAGCCGGAGGCAGCCCCAACTCTTGCGCAGTTTTAATTTTCTCGGGAATCACACGCATAACGGCGCCCAGGCCTTTGCGCTGCATAAAGATGTTGCAACGAAAGCGCCCCACGCCAGAAAGGGTGTAAGCAAAATCTAATTCCCACTTTTCAACGAAGGCCTTCTTTTGCTTTTCAGACAGAATTTCGAAGAGCAGACCCTGCACATCTTGATTGGTGAGCTCGCGATAATTGAGCGGCACCATATTCCCATGAAGGCGCAAATAGGGAGGAGCTCCGCTTGTAATATGCAAGTCAGAGGCGCCTTGTTCGACCATGAGTTTAAACAGTTCATCAATTGTTGCCATCGTTCACCCCTAAATGCGCTATTTCCATGATCTTTTCGGTCAGATATGGTTCAATATTAAATACTATTTGCTATGAGTCTTGTTTCTGGACTAATGAACTAAAGGTAAATTCTTTGTTTCGTGGACGTGCGGCTCTGGGGAGGAAACTGTGTCGGCTGAAATTCTCATAAATGTAAGACCTCAAGAGACCCGTGTTGCCTATGTTGATGCAGGGATTCTTTCTGATCTGAAAATTGAACGAAAAACATCCCCTACCTTGGTCGGGTCGATCCATCGCGGAACTGTCATCCGCGTATTGCCAGGGATGCAGGCTGCGTTCGTGGACATTGGTCTAGATAAAGCCGCGTTTTTGTATGTCGGCGATATCCGCGAAGATGTGGATGATAATTTTCTATCAAGCGTCGATCGGGAAGAGCCTTTGGAGATGGAAGGTGATGATGACAAACTTCCGACCACAAACAATAAAACACCGATTCAAGAGCTTCTAAAAGAAGGGCAATCCATTCTTGTTCAGGTGGCCAAAGATCCGCTGGGAACAAAAGGAGCTCGTTTAACGACGCACCTTTCATTGCCGGGTCGTTTCGTGGTGTTTTTGCCAACGGTCCGTCATCTTGGAATTTCTCGTCGTATTGAAGATGAAACCGAAAGGGAACGTCTTCGCAAATTGGTTCAGAAAATCAATCCATCAGGCGGCGTGATTGTGCGCACGGCGGGTGAGGGCGCCTCTGAGGAAATGCTCAAGGCCGATATCGAGTATCTGGATCGTTTGAGTAAAGAAATTTTCAAAAACTACGAAAAGAAAAAAACTCCCGGCAATGTTCATACCGAATTGGACGTCGAGCTGCGCGCACTCAGAGATTTGATGAGTGAGGACGTCACCAGCGTATGGGTTGATAATGTTGAGATCCATAAAAAAGTGGTGAAATTTGTATCTCAGTTCATGCCGAAGTATAAACAAAATATCGTACTTTACGAGGAGCAAAAGCCACTCTTTGATCTTTATGATATCGACATCGAGATTTCGCGCTCGATGGAGCGAAAGATTTGGCTGAAGTCGGGTGGATACATTGTCATCGATGAGGCGGAGGCCTTGGTGGTGATTGATGTGAATACCGGAAAATTCGTTGGCAAGAAAGATCTTGAGGACACAATCTTAAAAACCAATCTGGAAGCTGTTCGTGAAATCGCTCATCAGTTGCGAATTCGAAACTGCGGCGGAATTATCATTATCGATTTTATCGATATGGAAAAAGAATCACATCGTGAGAAAGTTTTAGAAGCCTTGGCCGAAGAACTTCAACGCGATCGTGCGCGCACAAACATCGTGTCCATGTCGCAACTGGGCTTGGTTGAGATGACTAGAAAGCGCATTCGCCCTAGTCTTATTAAGACGTTGTGTGAGCCTTGCTCCTACTGCGATGGCAAGGGGTACATCAAGAGAAAATCCACCGTGGCCAATGAGATCTTCCGCGAGTTAGAGCGTGATGCCGATATGTTGATCAACAAAAAGACCAACGTCGTAGTTCACTGTCATAGTGAAGTGGTGGATTGGATTTATGAGGTTGAGGGCGAAAGTCTTGAGAGCATCGAGAAAAAGCTGGGCCGTTCCGTGGCGTTTAAAATTGAACCCAATTATCATATAGAACAGTACGAAATCTTTTTTGTATAAGTACGTTAGTCTTTGATTTTAGATGAAATTTTAAAGGCCTCACGCTCTGAGCTGGAGGTCTTGTTTTCTTCCACGAATCTCTCGCGTAAAGTCTGGCGTACGATTTCAATCTGAGCTTCAAGAATCACGTTAAATAGGACGTCTGCATCAATCTTATAGATCTTAGCCAATTTTTTTAGAGTCGGAATTGGTGGCTGCGATATGCCCCTCTCCCAGTTGGAGATGAACTGAGCTGTGTTGTAGCCAAGTTGGTTGGACACGTCTCTTTGTGATAATCCCTGGGCTTCACGACAGTTTCTTAAAAAATCGCCACATTTATTCATCAAATTCTCCATAAACAAAAATAATTTTTACACCGAATAGGGAGGGCATCAAGAAAAATGCGTTTGTGTTTAGAAATTACGGAGGATTTAAATGGAGCTCAGTTACCGCCTTATTGATATGACAAGTCATCGCCGCGAAGAAGAAGTGCATCTTGTAAACACCTGCTTCCAACATTGGTACGACATTTTCAGCCAAGACCTTGAAGCGCGGGGGGCCTCTCTTAATAAAGATGAATTTCATCGCGCAAAGATTTTAGCAGTTTTGCAGTCCGGAGATGCCGTGGTGGGATTTCATCTTTACAGTATGTTCGACCTCAGGGAGCTTCCCTCACAAAGCCATAGCTACCTTCGGGGAATCCCTGAAGATGCCAAGAATGTACTTAAAGAAAGAGGTTCTCGATCATTGATGGCGATGGAGTACCTAACGGTTTGTCCAGACTATCGAGCCGAGGTGATTGCGGGGGCTCGAGCGGCGGAAATGATCGTGCGTTTGGGATTAAAAGTGATGAACTCTTTGGGACTAGACGCTGCTATCGGAGTAGCGAGAGTGGATCGCAAGGTGAACTCGTTAGCTGACAGCATCGGGTGTGAGGAAATCATGCTGATGGAAAAATACAACAACAAGTGCAGTCTTATGTATTTCGATCACCGATTTCATACCGCCAAGGGGAATCCCTTTGTTATGAATATGGTGGAAAACTTATGGAAGAATAGAAACCAAGGCTCCAGGCAAGACCGCGTGGCAGCTTAATATCATTCTACGAAAGAACCAGCTTAAACTTCTCGAGGGCAGCAACGCCGACCAGTCCATTTCCAAGGTGGACTGGCGAGAGAAGTTTGATCTCCACGGAGGCCGAATAGCGCCGCTCGGAGCATGTTTCGGAAACAATGTGCGTCGGGATATTTGGATTGAAGGGCTGTTTCGCCTTTCCCGAAAAAATCTCGAAGGCACTTGCTTGAATTGCATCCGTGATCGCGGGATCTCTTCGGTAAAGCATCCAAAGGGGAACCGAGAACATTTCTTCCGGCGAATAGCTGGAGTAATCAAAAAGCTCAGGATTGAAGAACAGTCGTTTTGCTTCGGTGCTAAAAATTTCAACGACATCCCCGTCCATGATGCTTTCAACGAATGAGGGAGAAATGGATAGTCCTAGGCGTGAAAAATAGTATTTAAAAAGACCCCGTGTCTTTGCCACCTCACCCCCTTGGGAGACAAAGTCGTCAATGATAGAGCACCATTGATTGATGCCTTGAATCGCAGCTAACTCCTCTTCGGCGGTAGAAAATTGGAAGTGTTTTAATTGCGCTGAGGGATCCATATAGATTCGCCCGCAGGCCTTGAGCGTCGCCTTCAGACGGGCTCGCGCGTTCTCATATTCTTGAGAAAGGCTGGGGGTGGGTGATATTTTGTTTAGTTTTAACTCCATGAAAGCCAAGCTACCATGGATAGAGAAAGACTCAAGGAAGATCATTTTCTACGCAAAATCAGAAAACCGGGGATCTTTGTGAATTTGATGCCTCGGGGCACCAAGGCGTGTTGGAGTATTCGTTTAAGTACATGAAAATAAGGGATTTTTTAGGTATTCTGGACCTCGCGTGAATTCTTCAAAATGATTTGCATTTGAGGGGGGCTCAGGCTAACCTCTCTTTCTCCCTTAAAAAGCTGAAAAAAAGAGCATGTAATAGGTTGACAAAGCCTAGTGCAAGGTGGCATTTACGATGGGCTTAATTCGGGTAGCTGGAGGTAATACATGTACGCGATTATTCGTACAGGCGGAAAACAGTATAAAGTTCAAGCTGGTGACGTAGTTCAAGTTGATAAGCTTGATCAGAAACTTGGCGCTGAGTTTGATATCAACGAAATTTTGATGGTTGGTGGTGAGTCCACTCATGTTGGTCAACCTCTTGTTAAAGGCGCGAAAGTAACTGTTGTAGTTACAAAACAAGCTAAAACAAGAAAACAAATCGTCTTCAAAAAGAAACGTCGTCAAGGTTACAGAAAGTTTGCGACTCACAAACAAGAGTTCACAGAGCTTTTTGTTAAAGCAATCACTTCTCCTGATGGAAAAGTTGCTAAGACAGATGAATCTGCAAATGTAGTAGACGTGGCGGCAGTTCGTGCAGAAAAAGCACAAGCTCGCGTAGCGGCTCGTAAAGAGCGCGCAGCGAACAAAGGAACTGCGGAAGTTGTTAAGAAAGCGGCTAAAAAAGTAGCGAAAAAGAAAGTTGCTAAGAAAGCAGTTAAAAAGACTGCTAAAAAGGCGACTAAAACTGGCGCGAAGAAAAAAGCAGCTAAGAAAACTTCTAAGAAAGCATAATTTTTAATTCTTTAAGAGAGGTTAGTCATGGCAAGTAAAAAAGCCGGTGGTAGTACGAAGAACGGTCGTGATTCACAGAGTAAACGACTTGGTGTGAAAAGATTCGGTGGAGAAAAAGTTCTTCCAGGAACAATCATTGTTCGTCAACGTGGAACAAAATTCCACTTGGGTAACAATGTTAAAATGGGTCGTGACTACACGATCTATTCTGTTATCGAAGGTCTTGTAAAATTTGAACGTTTCTCTAAAGAGCGTTTCAAAATCAGTGTTTATCCTAAAGCTGTCTAGTTTTCTTTCCGGCGCAGCTGGAAAAGATTAGTAGTTTCGATAAGCACCAAGATTTTTTTTCAATACATAAAAAGGAGCCACTCTTGGCTCCTTTTTTGTTGTATAGACCATTCATGGTCTAAACCCCTTCGGGGCTTCCGCTCAAAAATGCTGTAGTGGTGTTCTTGTGTATACGGTGCTGTTATGAAGTTTATCGATGAAGTTAAAATCACCTTAGCCTCTGGTCGCGGCGGACCTGGTTGCGTAAGCTTTCGCCGAGAAGCTCTTTTGCCTCGTGGTGGACCCGATGGTGGTAATGGTGGAAAGGGTGGAGATGTTATTATCCGCACCTCTCGCCACATCAATTCTCTTGTCGATATTCGCCAGAACAAACGATATGCCGCTCAAAATGGTCAAATGGGAATGGGTCGTCAGAAGTCCGGGCAGGATGGGGAAGATCTTATCTTGATCGTTCCCCAGGGGACGGTTTTCCGTAATTTGGAAGGTGAGATCCTTGTCGATATGACTGGAGTTTCTGAATACACTCTGCTCAAGGGGGGCCGAGGCGGCATGGGGAACGAGTTCTTTAAGAACAGTATCAACCAGGCTCCCGACTATGCTCAGCCCGGTGAAGAGGGGCAAGAAATCGAAGTGAAGTTAGAGCTTAAGCTGATTGCCGACGTGGGGATCATTGGCTTTCCCAATGCTGGTAAGTCGACTCTAATCTCTCGTATTTCAGCGGCAAGACCTAAAATCGCGGATTATCCGTTCACGACGCTCACGCCTAATTTGGGTGTTGTTAAAGCCGGAGACTACACTTCATTTGTGGTAGCAGACATTCCTGGTCTTGTGAAGGGCGCTCATGCGGGCGTGGGTCTGGGCATTCAATTTCTAAAACACATCGAGCGCACGCGTCTTTTTATCCATCTTATCGACGCCTCTGGCTTGTCTGGTCGCGATCCGTTGGATGACTTTAATGACCTCAATTATGAACTGAAAATGTACGATGAGAACAACCAAGAAAAAGAGGGGTTTTTTCCTCTGGCGACACGGCCACAGTTTGTTGTGCTCAATAAAATTGATACCTTAGGTGAAAACCAACTTATTAAACTAAAGAACAAATTCAAAGAAGTGACGGGCTCAGAGCCCTATGCGATTTCTGCCGTGACCGGTAAGAATATCAAAGAATTCATCCAAGAACTCGCACGTCAGATTCTGAAAGAGGACGAATAATGAAAATAGGAATTTTCGGAGGCAGCTTCAATCCTCCACACATGGGACATCTTAATGCCATTCAGACAGTTGCTAAAAAGGCTGGTCTTGGAAAAGTTCACGTTGTACCTGCGGCGCAAAACCCGCTTAAAACTCCGGTCGAGGGGCCGACAACAGCACAGCGCCTAGAGCTGACTCGTTTAGCATTCGAACAATACGGGGACACGTATTTTGTCGATGAGCAAGAGATCCAGCGCGGTG
>JANJTG010000464.1 GCA_024711265.1 Bdellovibrio sp.
GATCAACGACAGTTACGGCCACGATGTCGGCGACGAACTGCTGCGCGCGGTGGCTGCGCGGCTGCAGCACTGCCTGCGCGCCGGCGATACGGTGGCGCGGCTGGGCGGCGACGAGTTCGTGGTGCTGCTCGAGGATCTGCCCTCGGTCGATGCGGCCGCGGCGATCGCGGGCAAGATCGCCTCCCGTCTGTCCGTGCCGGTGACCGTGGGCGAGCGCGAGTTGCCGCTGGCGGCAAGCGTCGGCATCGCCCTCCATCCGCGCGATGGGGCGGACCCGCAGACCCTGCTCAAGCATGCCGATACTGCGATGTACCGTGCCAAGGAGGCGGGGCGGGGCGGCTTCTGCTTTTTCGCCGGCGACATGAATGCCCAGGCGCTGCAGCGCCTGACGCTGGAAAACGACTTGCGCCGGGCGCTCGACAACGGTGAGCTCGAAGTCTTCTATCAGGCCCAGGTCGCGCTCGTTGACGGCCGCCTGACCGGGGCCGAGGCGCTGGTGCGCTGGCGCCACCCGGAGAAGGGGCTGGTGCCGCCGGCGGTCTTCATTCCGGTGGCGGAGGAAACCGGCCTCATCGTCAGCCTTGGCGAGCAGGTGCTGCGCGCCGCCTGCCATCAGCTCGCCGCCTGGCAGCGCCAGGGTCTGCCGCGCCTGACGGTGGCGGTGAATCTGTCACCGCGCCAGTTCCGCCAGCCCGATCTGGTGGACCGGGTGGCCGCGATCCTGGCCGAGACCGGCGCCGATCCGGGCTGGCTGGAGCTGGAAATCACCGAGAGCGCGGCAATGCAGCACGCCGAGGAAACCATCCGCGCGCTGCGCCGGCTGCGCGAGATGGGGGTCTCGCTGGCGATCGACGACTTCGGTACCGGCTATTCCTCGCTGTCCTACCTGAAGCGCTTCCCGATCGACAAGCTCAAGATCGACCGTTCCTTTGTCCAGGGCGTGCCCGACAACGGCGACGATGCCGCGATCGTGCAGGCGATCATCGCGATGGCCCGCAGCCTCGGCCTGGCGCTGCTCGCCGAAGGAGTGGAAAGCGCGGCCCAGCGCGACTTCCTCCAGGCGCAAGGGTGTGCAGTCGCGCAGGGCTGGCTGTTCGGCCGGGCCGTGCCCGCGGCCGCCTTCGAGCGCGACCACCTGGCCGGGCACGGCGCCTGAACGCGCCCGGCGCGCCGCGGCTCAGGCCGGCGTCACCATGCCGTTGTGGCGCAGCAGGGCGTCGACGCGCGGTTCGCGGCCGCGGAAGGCCTTGAACGATTCCAGCGCCGGGCGGCTGCCGCCCACCGC
>JANJTG010000205.1 GCA_024711265.1 Bdellovibrio sp.
GATAACTAGAATAAGATTTTTCATTTTGAATCCCTTCGTTTTTAAGATGAACAGGGTGTATCAAAGCAAGACGGCATTCGGCGAGTCTTCATTTTGTAGAGAATCTACCGATAATAGATTATGGGTTCATTTTCAGCGGAATTGCAGAGAGTTCGTAAGAAGTACTTTCCGGAGGCGGCTAAGACCGCGTGGCAACACTGGCGTCTAAAGGGACTGCAAATTAACTACGCTTATTACATGCGTCTTGAGCAAGGCAAGGCTCTGCCAACCCCTGAAATTGTCAGCCAAATTGCGGGTTTTGTTGGGCAGGCGGACGGGGAGTTTCTTATCAAAAGTTACTGTGCCCAGGTCTTTCCAAATTCGGCCTATCTTTTTGGTGGTGTCACGCAGGTCGCGGAGGATTCCAAAGTCGATCGTCAGGATTCTGTTAAGGCATTGACTCAGCATTTCTTGAACCTGCGGCAGGTGGCCGTTTTGGGTTCTTGTTCCAGAAATTATCATTTGTTTCTATTGGCTACCTTAGCACGACGACCGTTGAAGTCGACCGAGCTATCGCGATATTTTAAAAAATCAGAGTTAGAGGCGGGCCTTGAGGAACTGGTACGCGCGCAAGTCCTTTTGAAAGTCGAAGGTGGTTATGAGGCGGCCAATCCCGATGTGCGCTTTCCTCCGGCAGAAAGTGAAAAGTTGAAAGAGACCTATCGACGTTTGGATAATTGGGATTTAGAATTTGGCCAGACGGTGGAGTTAGAGCAGGTCTTGCAGAAGATGATTTTGCGAAGAATCTCATTCAGGTATTATGGTCTTATCAAAAAACAATTAGATCTGATCTTCGACACCATCCGTTCCGCTGACGAGTTGGACACAAAATATAACGAAAACGTGATTCAGCTCCAGGTGTTACTTAAAAAAGGACGACTTCCTGGAT
The DNA here is from genome assembly GCA_024711265.1 of Bdellovibrio sp. Taxonomy (GTDB): domain Bacteria; phylum Bdellovibrionota; class Bdellovibrionia; order Bdellovibrionales; family Bdellovibrionaceae; genus Bdellovibrio. Next base: position 929 of record JANJTG010000205.1, read on the forward strand.
AGCTATGGAATGGAAAGAGTGATTTAATCATCATACGCAAATATGACTGCAAGGAGATCGTATGTCTTATTCTTTTAATAAAACACTGAACTGTACATTGCCGGAAGCTATTGAGAAAGTGACTCAAGCTTTGAAGGTTGAAGGTTTCGGAATTCTTACTGACATTGATGTCCAAGCAACTTTAAAGACGAAGATCAATAAAGACATGCCAGGCTATCGAATCCTGGGTGCTTGCAGTCCTCCTTTGGCTTTTCAAGCGATTTCCGCAGAGCCCTTGATCGGAACGATGCTTCCCTGCAATGTCGTCGTTCGTGAGTTGGACACACACAAAACAGAGATCGCAATCATTGATCCGGTGGCGTCGATGTTGGCGGTGAAGAATGAGTCCTTAGGCCAAGTCGCGACTGAAGTGCAAACGAAACTCAAGAGAGTTGCAGAAGCTCTTTAAAACTTTGAACTTAGCGAACCTGATAGAATTGCAGATTACTGCAGATACCGGGCCCAAATTTCTTTTCCACTTTTGCGGCATACTGTGAAAGATGGCTCAGATATCCCGGTCCTCCGTGGCTTTGCCAGATCTTCAGCCACTCGGGAAAGGTAAGTTGAGACGACGATCTATTTCTGAGCGCAAATCCTATAGAGCGTTCTAGATCTGTTGGATTCATATCAGGGTTTTGCTGCAAAAGATTTTCTTTGATGGATTTTTTGATCTTTTCTAAGCGGGACAAACCATTGGTGAAGTCAAAATCATCCTCTGAGACAGAGGCTAAAATCTTTTTTCGTTCTTGTTCAGAAAGAGTCAGGTAGATGGGATTTGCCAGCTCATGACTTTTTCTTTGTATGAAATCATAACGACTTAACAAATAGTCTTCTAAGTTTCGCACGGCGGTGGCGCCACCGGTGTTGTAGCCAAGCCCCAACAGAATTCTTTTTAAAGAGTCTGCTTTTTCCACTGGAAATCCCGTGAGTTCGAGCAGATAAGGGATGTGGCGGCGCTGGAATTCGCTGTTGATATAGTCCATATTCAGACGATGAAAGATGCCGACATAGAGAAGATTCTTGATAGGATTTAAAGATCTTGTCATCAAAGAGCACTTGCCTTTGGGAAGGGCGGCCTCCCAAATCCCTCGTCGGGCCGTTGTTGAGGACTTCAGCCAGCGGCAGCTGGGTTTTGATGATTTCCAGATATAATCTTTGTAGTCTCCAAGAACCTTATCAACATCAGTGATGGCGCGACTTGTGAGTTGTCCGATGCCGGCATCCCCATTGGGATTTTGGATGGTGGGGTGAAATCCACTTTCCATCATTAACTTTGGAAACAGAGCTTGGGGTTCAATGGAAAGACAGTCCGTGATATTCACGAAGGCTTTATGGATTTCGCGAATTTCGTAGCTGGAGTATTGAGGTCGTTTTTGTCCTCGTTGAGGCTCTGCTTTGTCCGAGGGGCATTTCACAAAATAGTTTGAGGGTTCTCCCGCGGAGATGGCGGGAAAGGTGTTTTCTAAAGAATACTGAATGCAAGCTTCGGGAAAGCCCTTCTCAATATGGGCATGGGCCCAGCTTCCCATCAGGGAGAAGGCTCCAAAAAGCATCCAATAAAGAAGGCGTGAAGATGTGTTCATCAGACTTCTTTAACTGCGAAAGTCCTGCCCATGGAAGTTGGTTATAAGTGTTCTTATGTCAGAAACGGGAAGAACGGTTGGAAAATGGGAAAGCAGGTGAAAAGATTCTTTTCACTGTCTCATTTTGAGAAAGACCTGGTCGAGAAAGTGTCTTCATGGCTTTTGGAGTCACGGACCTCGCCGATAAGTTGTTTATGAAACCATTCTTATTTTCAGTTCTTCTTTTATCGAGCGCGTTGGGTTTTGCGGCCGAAGATCCCTGTTTTGGTCGGGCGGAAAGTCCGGTTCTCAAGATATATTCTCAGACCTCTTTGGATGTCGACGCAAAAATGGCTTCGGTGATGGGGACATGCAAGGAGCTGAAGAAGACAGCAATGTATGAAAAAAAAGGGATGGTGCGAAGTCTTGCGGAGGGTTTTGTTCAGGCTGTAGGAGTGGGGGGCATGTTCGGTCTCGGAGCCAGCGCTTTTTCGAAAATGAATAACAACCAACATCAAAAGCAATATATGTCGGAACTTGAAAAGATTAAGGCTATCCCAGACAGGATGGAACGAATCAAGCAAGTGTACGAACTTGTCAGCGCCTATCAAGGTCAATATGACTATGACTCGATGGGGGCGAAAACAGATTTTGTCGAGGGAAAGATGGTCGGAGCTTTGCGCCCGGAGAATCTTGTCGACGCCGCCAAGAAAAACGGAACGGCGGGAGTTTGTCGGCATTTTGCGGCTCTTTTGTATTGGAGTCTTTTACAGGTTGGGCGATCTCCTGACTCTAAAGATTCCGCCTTAAGTGAGAATGACTTTTCAGTGTCCTACATGACCGGAGACGTTCCCTTGGCGGGAGGCAATTCGGGAGGGCATGCGTGGGTCCGAGTGAATCTTCCGATCAAGAATGAAAAAGGGGTTCGTGACTTTCGACATTTTGATTTAGATACAACATGGTATCCACAAGACTTTACGGTTTTAATGCCGCGAAGATCAGGTCT
>JANJTG010000207.1 GCA_024711265.1 Bdellovibrio sp.
TAAGCGTTAAAGTCGATTTTTTGATCGCCTCGGAGGGTGCTTACTCGAATAGAAACATAATCCATTGCCTCAGTGTCCTTCGATTGTTATTGTTTATTCATGTCGATTGTTAAAGAAATTGTAGAAGATTTTGTGAACGAGTCAAAGACCTTGATTGGAGAATTAATAGACCTTCTCGAAGGTATTGAAGGTGATTTTTCTCTGGTTCAAAAATTGGCGGACTATGGCAATAACGTGGATCGAATTATGGGCGGCGCAAAAAATCTGGCCTTGATGGCGTCTTCCCCAGACCACGCATTGCATATGATTTCGGATTATGCCGCTCTTTGCAAGGCGGTGGGATATAAAGCCTCTCAAATCACTGATAACGAGCAGTTTTACGATGTTTGCGTCGCTCTTTTGTTAGATGCGACAGAGACTCTTAACACGCTTTTAGACAATATTGATCAAGAGGGAGCCGTTCTTCGCGAAACGATTCCCCAAGCATTTATTGAGCGTCTGCGTTGGGTTTCTCATCAGTTCAGCGAAGCCTACAGCATCAGTGTCGGGACGGGATCGGCGCCTCAGAAGCTCAAGCAGAGTGATATTGATGATTTATTGAAAAAGCTGGGGCTCTAACTATCTTCAACCGAGGATGGGTGCATGTTCTTGAGCGTCCATCCTGCCAGTTCCCCCAGTTTTTCATGTTCAAGTAAAGAACGAACTTCCTCTTCCAAGACAGTCAGTTTTCTATTGGCGACGACAATCAAAGCATTTCTCTTCAATCCAAAAGAGCCCGCTCGAGCTAGCGGAGTTCCCATAAAATCTTTGCTTAACTTCTTGCCCGAGGACGTGAGGATGTAGCGAAGATCCTCGATCAAGGAAGTTTCATCCTCTGACGAGAGGGGCCGGTTTTTTTCAACAGAAAGTTGTCCCTTAAAAACTTTTTGATTCCAGGGACAGGTTGTTTGACAAAGATCGCATCCAAAAAACCAATCGCCGATCTTGGCGCGCAGATCTTCGGGGGGTACCTGTCGGGACTCAATGGTGAGATAAGAGATGCACTTTCGCGCATCCATCTTTCGGGGCTCAAGAAGGGCCCCGGTGGGACAGATATCAATGCATTTTGTGCAAACGCCGCAGAAATTCGGTATCGGATCAAATTCGGTCTTTAAGTTCAAAGAGGTGTAGATTTCCCCAATGAAAAACAAGCTGCCTTTTTGGGGATGAATCAAGCAGGTGTTTTTTCCGACCCAACCCAGGCCTGCTTTTTTTGCCAGGTCTCTTTCTAAAACAGGACTGCTGTCGGTGAAGGGTAGAAACTCTTCATCGGGTAAAATCTCTGAAAGCCTTTTGCAAAGTTGCAACATGCGATCTTTGAACCAAAAATGATAATCCATGCCTTGGGCATAAAGACTGATACGAGCTTGTTTCAGAGGGAAATCTATTTTCTTTTCTGGGTGAGGGAAGTAGGGAATGGCAAAGACCAGGGCACTTTGAACTCGGGGCCATTTGCGGCGAGGTTCTTCTTTGATGGGAGCGTGTTCTTCAAGATAGGTCATATCCCCGTGTAGCCCTTCTTGCAGCCAGGCTTGATAGAATTCAAAACTCAGGGGTTTATCCAATGCAGTGATGCCGAAATGGGAAAATCCCAGTTCTTCGAGGGTTTCATCTAAGAGAGACTTCATCTCCTGTGGCGTCACGCGAACAATCTCTTTCTTTCGGCGCAGTATTTTTTTACACTGAAGGTGATGTCTGAAGTTCAAAAGATCTTAGAATCTCACCCTCATTGGTCGGCTGTGGAAGCAATTTATCACAGATTGCAAGCCCATGGCTACAAGGCCTTTTTGGCCGGGGGCTGTGTGCGGGATGCTCTTTTGGGGATCCAGGCCAATGATTTGGATGTAGCCACGGACGCGAGTCCCGATCAAATTGAGGGGCTTTTTGAAAAAACGGTCAATGTGGGTAAAGTTTTTGGTGTCATGCGGGTCCTGGTGGGCGGAGCGGATATCGAAGTTGCGACCTTTCGAACCGATGGAACCTATCAAGACGGACGAAGACCTGAGGGTGTTCAGTTTTCAACTCCAGAGCAGGATGCCGAGCGCCGCGATTTTACCGTGAATGCTTTGTTTTATGACCTGGGCACAAAAAAAGTTTTGGATTTTGTAAACGGCGAGGCGGATCTGCGCCAAGGTTTGCTGAAAACCGTGGGGGCCCCGGAGCGTCGTTTTCAAGAGGATCATTTAAGACTGCTTCGGGCGGCTCGTTTCGTGGGGCAGTTGGATTTCGTGTTAGATCCGCAAAGTTTTGAAGCTCTTAAAAAAATGTCGTCCTTGGTGAAGACCGTCAGTGGCGAAAGACTGCGCGATGAAATGGGAAAGCTCTTAAAGTCCAAGGCCGTCTCCAAAGCTTTGAAGGTTATGGAGGATTCCGGTTTGATGGCGCATCTTTTCCCTTTCCGGTTGCGTGACAATCGGTGGAAGGGGAGTTTTGGTGCGAAATCCCAATGGCAACTTTTAAGTCTGTTTCTGCGTCAAACGACAAAAGATGAACTTCTGGCAGCACTTCGGCTTTTAAAGCTTTCTGGGAAAGAGCAAAGGGCTATTGAAAGATCCTGGGAGCTTTGGCAAGATCCCACGAACTTTTTTGCCATGAACTTAGGAAAAAAACTGCAGAAGCTTCCCGATGAGGGCACTCTATGGTCCTTGCAGGTGTTGGATCTTGAGGGCAGCCCTTGGCAGAAGGCCATAACGGATCTTTTTAAAGAATGGAATTTGTGGCATCAAAAAATTCCGGCCCCTTTTCTTAGTGGCGATGACGTGAAAGGGCGGTTGACGGGACGGGCGATTGGAGCCTGTTTAGAGGAAGCGTTAGAGTTGCAACTGGAGCGAAAGTTAAGATCCCGTGATGAAGCTCTGCAGTGGTTGAAAGAATATTTGGAAAGAGAAACTCATGGATAGTGTCTATGTACCCAGTACTTGGAGACGTTTGGTTGCGCAAGGAATAGATCAAATTATTCGCTTGTTGTTTTATATTCCCTTCATGAAATCCTTTTTTTTGTTGGTGATGACGGATGAAGACGTTCGGATTTCATTGGGCAGTTTTGTTTTGATGTTTCTGATACCAGCCATTTATGAATTTATATTTTTGGTCCTTATGCAAGCGACTCCTGGTAAGTGGCTGATGGGACTTAAGGTCGTGCCCTTTGCAAACTCCGCGGCGGCCTTGGATTGGCGTCAGTGTGTGTTGCGTCCTTTGACGGAACGTCTGACGTTTTTTTTCTCGTGGGCTGTCTATGCGGTGGCTTTTTTTCGTTATGATCGAACTCATTTAGCCGATTGGGTGGCAGAGACCCGTGTGGTTCAGTTTCATCCCCGTATCACTCGTGCGAAAATCCGTTGGATCCTTGGAAGTCTTTTGCTCATTTTTTATGTCTACGATGGCATAATTACTTCGAAAGAAATTCTGAAACAGATTGACTGGGCTCATCGCCAAGTCGAGCTGCGTTCGTTGTTTGATGTGGATTCCATGAGTGACATGGTTGAGGAATACGAAGAGCTCTAAGCCTTCCACTTTTTGAAGATCTGGGTGGTCAAGAGAAGATCAACGCCCCCTTCACCACTTAAAGCCTCATCGCGAAGTGTAGAGATAGCTTGAGTTGGAGTCATAGCCTGGCGAGACTCTTTGAGGGAAGTCATCTCGAGAAAGCGATAGGCAATGGCCATAAGTTTTCCCATCTCTGAAAGAGAGTCTGACTTGAGCTTCTTAGGGAAGCCTGTGCCGTTGATGGTTTCTCGATGTTGACCGATGGCCTCAGATATTTCCGGGGACAGGGGGACCTTCTTGGCTTTGACCATGATGACCGAGCGATCAGGGTACAGTTTATATTCGCTCATTTCCTCGTCAGTATAGTCTTTGAGATCCTTGTCGCCAATAGAGGCGGGAAGTTGTGAAAGACCGATGTTATGAAGAAGTCCTGCAATGGCAGCGCTTTCTCTTTTTTCGGTGTTCCATCCTAAAAGCTGGGCAAAGTAGGCGGCGTAAGCGGACAGGCAAATACAGTCATGGTAAAGGGTGCGGTTATTGCCGGTAAAACGGAAGATCTCGTTAAAGATTTCCTGGGGATCGAGATCCTTGGTGAGTTCAAATTCCAGCACAATGTTTTTGCACTTATCAAGAATGTTTTTACCTTCTTGGTAGTCCGTGACGGCACCATTCAGAAATTGCGCCATGATTTCATAGATCGCTTTTTTTGAGCGGTGAAATTTTTCAGTCATGGAGACTGGAAGTGGAACGTTTCGTAAGCTCATCACTGTGCGGGCGTATTCAAAAAAGGCCTTCATCTGGGTTTTTTTGACGTACATTTGTTGACGGAGACTGCGAAATTTTTCGATATGTTTTTCATCCACCGAGTCGCCAGCCCGTCGTAAGACGACAGATCGCTGATTGGCGGGAAGGTGAACATAAACATCAAAATTGATGTTCATTTCCGGCTCCATATCGCGCAGATCCACAGGCATCAGGGATGTGATTGGGATGTGATCCCCCTCCATTTCAATCGGAGCGAGCTGTAAAATAATGTCCGAGATGAACTCCCGGTCGAAATTGATATGCATCAACTCGTCAGCGCCGTTCTTTTTTGCAATATTGAAATCCAAAGGGGCGGCCGCAGAATGGAGAACGATGACCTTGCAGTCGGGATAGTTCATTTTGATGGATTGCACCCACTCATTGGTTTTTGTCGAGCCATCTTGTCCGTCAATCAATGCCAATATTGGATTAAAACCTTGTTCTGAATATTCAAGAGCGTCATCGACGGAACGGAAGTGTTTGAGCTGGTAGGGATAGTACCCCTTCAGGATCACAGTGACTGTCTCCCAGAAGGAAGCTCGAGGACTTCCAATGAGGACGTCAACCGTTGGACCTGAAGTGGTTTTCATTACTGTACCGTGATCTCCACGTAAAAAGTGGAACCATTGGATAAATTGAAGGGGATAACTAAAGTGGCACTTTTATCAGCGTGGCTGATGTTGAAGTTACCAGAAATGACTGAGGGAATCGCCATTTCGAAGTTATAACCCATTTGATTTAACGTTGTCTTTGCGGATCCATAGATCATGTTGGTCATTTCGCCCACGGCATCAGAAACTTCGCCGTTAATTTGCGTGTATTTTTCACCCAACATGTTCTCCAGAATATGGAAAATGCTGTCTTTTCCATAAGAGATCAAAAGTGTGCCTTTGAGGGGAGGAGCGACCATGCCGACCATGCCCGCAATCTCACCCTTCAAAACGAACTGAGGTTCGATAAAAGGTTTGCCTGGGGTGGCGTCGGTTTGTGCCATTGTTTTCAGTGTTTTGATAACTCCATCGACAAAAGCATTGATCAGTCGTTTGTCGAAGAGGGGATTGATTGCTTCCACTTTAGGTGCTGCAGACATTTAAGACTCCTTGAAGCCTAGGAAGCTTTCGCTTGGGTTGTAGGATTGTGTTTTGCCCAAACGCGCTCCATCTTTGCCTTCAGAGTGGCAGAGTTGAAAGGCTTCACGACGTAGTCAGAAACACCGGCTTTTGCTGCTTCAAGAATATGTTTTTGCTCAGACTCGGCCGTCACAAGCATAAAAGGGGTGGCTTTTAGGCGCGGATCTAGTTTGCAGGCCTTCAATAGGTCAATTCCCTGCATTCCGGGCATATTCCAGTCCGAAATAACAAAGCCATAAGGCTGTCCTGCATCATGAGCCGCCTGGATCATGGGCAAGGCTGTTTTACCGTCATCGGCTTCCTCGACATTGGTATAACCCAGCTCATTTAGCACTTTTTTAATGATTTTTCGCATAGTTGCGAAGTCATCAACGACCAAAAACTTCGTATTCGTGGGAAACATAATATCTCCTAATTTAGTGAAAGCATGTAAAATCCTCATGCTTATCGGTCTAGTTTTTTAAAACTAGAGTCCAAAGCTATTGCGAATTTTAAAAATTGTTGTCAGACTTTATTACAGGTGGTCGTGCTACTTTTGGACATGAGTCCTGGGTGGCGTAAAAGGTTTAGACAGAGTTTTTAAAACAAAAACAATTTAGCGGGAGGGAGCAAGGATGCTCAGAGATGTCCTCATTCAAAAAGGTCTTTCAAACAGAGAGGCAGAAGTTGCTGAACTTGTTTCAAAGGGCTTGTCCAACAAGGAAGTTGCGAATCAGCTTTTTGTTACTGAAAAAACAGTAAAATTTCACCTCACAAACATTTATAAAAAAATGAATGTTAAGTCTCGTGCACAGTTGATCGTATGGTGCTTGCCTCACCTTGGCTTTGTTGAAAGCGAAATTCGCGCTGAAAACAACAACCAAAGTGCAGCAGCGGCGACTGCATTCAACAACAACGCAACTCAAACGATCCCAGCAGGATCTGCAACAGTTGCGGGTACAACGACTCTTCCTGGTAGCGGATTGAACCGTGGTGGTAATTCCGATATCGGTATGGGTGGCATCTAATCTTAATTGATTAGACAGTACTTAAGGCGCAGGGGTATGACTTTAGTCGGTACCGCCTGCGCTTTGTTTTTTTGGAAGGGGATCTGCACCTTGAAAAACTCCAAACCTGTTTCTTCTTCGCAAGTAGTAATGACTCAACTGGTTCTGCCGTCTCATACAAATTCTTTAGGGACGATTTTTGGTGGAACGATCATGTCGTGGATCGACATTGCCGCCGCGATTGCAGCTCAAAGACATTCCAATAAAGAAGTTGTAACTGCAAGTATCGACCGACTGGACTTTGTTGCTCCTGTTTATAAAGGTTGGGTTGTGAATTTAAAGGCCAGTGTGAATTTTACGTCAAGAACGTCAATGGAAGTCGGAGTCCGTGTAGATGCGGAAAATCCTAAGACGGGGGAGATGTTTCACACAGCGTCGGCTTACTGTACTTTTGTGGCTTTGGGATCCAATGGGAAACCCACGGAAATTCCTTCGTTGGAATTAGTCACTGAAGACGACAAACGTCGCTATGAACAAGCCCAGCGACGTCGCGAGATTCGCCTTCAGAATAAAGCGAATTCTTAATTATTTAACTAAATAGTCTTTCCAGCGATTCATCAGGGCGGAGCTGAGTTGAGTATAACAAACAGTGCCCTCGGTCGCCGTTTCTTTGCGAATGATCTGAGCCTCGCGTCCCAAATCAAAAATCTTATATTCCTCAGCACGCGGGAAATACAATTGAACATCGGTCTGCATTTCACTCACGGTTTGGGCCATCAGTTTTTTTAGCTGTTCCATGCCTTGGCCGGTGAGGGCGCTCACAAAAACACGTGGATAGTGTTTTACGCGAAATTGCCTTTCTAGGGGCGCGACATCACACTTATTAAAGATATGGATGACTTTCTTGTCTTGCCAGTTGAATTCTTTAATTAAAGCTTCAACGACTTCAATTTGTCTTTCCATATTGGGGGACGACAAATCCACGACGTGCAAAAGAACGTCAGCCTCAGAGGACTCTTCAAGTGTTGCTTTAAAGGCTTCAATCAACTGAGTGGGAAGTTTACGAATGAATCCCACTGTATCTGTCACGACTGCCGGAGGTCCATCTGGCAAAAAGATCTTACGGGTTGTCGGGTCCAGCGTTGCAAAAACTTGGTTTTTAGCCAAGACTTGCGCCCCCGTGAGTCGGTTCAGAATCGAGCTTTTCCCCGAGTTGGTGTATCCAATCAAAGCAAAAGAAGGGATCTCGTGACGTCGGCGAGATTGTCTGTGCTGAGCACGATTTTTACGAACACCTTCAAGTTTTTTCTTAATGATCGCGACTCTTTCACGGATGCGGCGACGGTCATTTTCAAGAGCCGTCTCGCCGGGACCGCGAGTTCCGATACCGCCGCCTTGACGGGATAAGGATTCCAACCAGGCGCCCACCATGCGAGGCATTTGATCTAAAAGTTGTGCAAGTTCTACTTGAAGTTTTCCTTCAAAGGTCTGAGCTCGTTGAGCGAAAATATCTAAAATCAGTTGATTGCGATCAATCACGCGGGCTTTCACAATCTGCTCTAAGTTTCGTTGTTGGACCCCTGAAAGCTGATGATCCATGACGACGATATTGGCACCGCTATCGCGCACCATCTCGGCGACCTCATCCACCTTGCCGGTCCCAATCAGGGTGGCGGGGTTCCATTGAGGTAATACTTGAATAATAGAACCAACGACTTCGCCCCCGGCGGCAGAGACGAGTTCTTCAAGTTCCAACAAGTTTTCTTTGATTTCAGTGAGTGGTTCGGACTTGAGTCCGACGCCGATGACAATGGCTCTATCTTGGGATTTTACGTGGGCTTGATTAGTCAACGAGATCAATCCTCCCTTACCTTAGTCTTAATCGTAGCATGGTTGAATTCTTGGTCAAAGTTAAATTTTAAAATAGAAAAAGGATAAAAGGCCTCCTCCCAAAATCAGAAGGGCCGTGGGAATTCGTGTTTTCCATATCAAAAACAAAGACGCGGCACCAAGAGCCGGAAGGAAGATCGAAGTGAATAAGCCCTGACTAAAAGTCCAGAGCGTACTTAAGAGAAGGCCGACGGAGCCCGCGACGACGCCATTCAGGACCGTTCGCAAACGGTGAGAGGAGTTCATTTTGTGATACAGGGGAATGCTTAAGGCGACAAAGAAAAAAGCGGGAAGAAAGATTCCGAGGGTGGCCACGAGGGCCCCGGGAACACCTTGCAGGAGATAGCCGATAAACGTGGCTGTGGTGAAAACCGGCCCAGGAGTGAACTGTCCTACTGAGATTGCATCAAGCAGTTGGTTTTGGGTGAGCCATTGGCGCTGGTTGACCAGCTCGCCTTGAAGGAAACTGAGAAGGACATAGCCACTTCCGAAGAGGAGTGAGCCGACTTTGAAGAAAACCCAAAAAAGAGATCCCAATTCGTATTTTTTTGTAAAAAGAAAACGTTCGGAAACAAAGAGGGAAATCAGTCCGCAGTTTAGTAAAATGGCGACCTCGTTAAACCCTCGCAGACTTAAGTAAACGCTGCTGAGAAGTATAAAAAAGCTTAAGACCTTCTGTCGATCCGTCCAAAACTCTTTGGCAAAAATTTTCTTGTAACCTTCAATTGCTAAAACACTTTTAAGAAAACGATCAAAGGCATGAATAATAACCGCTAAAACAACGGCCTTGGTTCCCAATAAAAAATGTTGGGCCTGTGGTAAGCTGGCATATTGAGTATAAAAGTAGGCGACCGCTAATACCATCAGAAAGGCCGGAAGAATAAAACAAATTCCCGCAATGGCGAATCCCCACCAGCCCGCGCGGAGATATCCCAAGTGAATGGCTAATTCCGTGGAGTTTGGTCCCGGAATAAGGTTTGTCATAGCAATAAGATCTAGAAATTTACTGTGGGAAAGCCACTTTCGGCGATGAACGAATTCTTCTTCCATCATCGCGACATGAGCTGCGGGACCACCAAACGAGGTGGCCCCGAGTTTTAAGAAAAGCCAGGCTAAACTAGCCACGCGACTTAAGGACGTCCTTGATGAACTGAGCCTCGAGGGCTGCAAAAACCACCGAGTTCACGATGCCATCAACGGTCGTTGTTCTTTGCAGCACGTTGGCAGATCTGCGAACGCCCGTCAGGAAAGGTCCAATCACTTCGACTTTGCCGATTTGTTGAATCAGTTTGTAAGTGATGTTGGCTGATTCCAGGTTCGGGAATACTAGAATGTTGGCGCCCCCTTTAAGGGTAGAGAACGGGAAAAGTCTTTCCATGATTTCTTCATTCACAGCGGTGTCGGCTTGCATGTCACCATCCACCATCAAGCCGGGACGAAGTTGTCTGACGATTTCAGCCGCTTTTTTCATCTTGCGAGGAGTGCCGTCTGTTCCTGTGAAGTTTGAATAGCTCAGCATGGCGATGCGGGGTTCAATGCCGAAGTACTCAACAATTTTTGCCGCTTGCAATGCAATCTGTGCGCATTGTTCAGCTGTCGGGTTGAAGTTGACCGTGGTATCGGCCAGAACCAAGAACTTATCTTCAAGAAGAATAAAGTTGAGGCCGGCAGGAACTCCGTTTTGGTAGACCCCGATGGTTTGCAAGATCGGGCGAACGGCGTCGGCATAATGAATGGAAGCCCCATTGACCATGCCGTCCGCGTCACCCATATGAACCATCATCGCTGCAAAGTAATTCGGTTCTGACATAAGGCGCTCGGCCTCACGTAAGTTAATCCCTTTTCGCTGTCTCAAAGCGTAAAGTCTTTCAACGTAAGCGTAATACTTAGGGTAGCTGGCGGGATGGATAATAGGTACGTCTTTAAGGGACGGAATATCCAAAGCGGCGATTTTCTCTTTCACGCGCTCGGGGTAGCCTAATAAAATCGGCTCACAGATTTTTTCTTCCACCAAAGTGGCCAGCGCCTTAAGAACTTTCGTACTGGTGCCCTCTGGGAAAACGATCTTAGGAAGTTCCCCGCCATTAGCGGCCGAGTTTTGATGAACACGGTTGATCGCAGAACGGATAAAGACTTTCGAAGGTCCCTGAAGGGCTTCGAGAGTTTCACTGTATTGATCCCAATCTTCAATTTTGCGAGTGGCAACGCCTGAGTCCATCGCCGCTTTCGCCACGGCAGGGGCTACACGCATCAACACGCGCGTATCAAAGGGTTTCGGGATCAGATACTCACGTCCAAATTTGAAGCTCTTTCCACCATAGGTTGCAGAAACTTTATCAGGCACGTCTTCTCTTGCAAGATTAGCTAAAGCGTGAACGGCGGCAAGCTTCATTGCTTCGTTGATCTGGGTTGAGCGCGTGTCTAAAGCGCCACGGAAGATTGAAGGGAAACCTAAGACGTTATTTACTTGGTTCGGATAGTCAGATCTTCCGGTTGCTACAATCGCGTCTGGACGAGCCGCGCGGGCTTTATCGGGTGTGATTTCGGGTTCAGGGTTGGCCATCGCAAAGATGATAGGATCCTGAGCCATTTCTTTTAGCATCTCAGGAGTGAGGGCGCCGGCAACTGAAAGGCCGACGAACACGTCCGCGCCCTTGAGGGCTTCCGTGAGAGTGCGAGCTTCCGTTTCTGAAGCGAAATATTCTTTGTATTTGTTCATTCCCGCTGTGCGACCTTTGTAGATCACACCTTGAGAGTCGCACATGATGATGTTTTCGCGGCGAGCTCCCAGAGCGATAAAGATTTTCGCGCAAGAGTTCGCGGAGGCGCCCGCACCGTTAACGACGATGCGGATGTTTTCCATTTTACGGTGCGTGATAGCGCAAGCATTTAAAAGAGCCGCGCCAGAGACGATTGCGGTTCCGTGTTGATCATCATGAAACACGGGGATGTTCATTTCTTTTTTTAATCGTTCTTCGATTTCAAAACACTCGGGGGCTTTGATGTCCTCAAGGTTGATACCTCCAAAAGTCGGTTCTAGAACGCGAACTGCGTTGCAGAACGTGTCAACATCGTTCGTGGCAACTTCGATATCGAAGACGTCAATACCCGCAAACTGTTTAAAAAGAATGCCTTTTCCCTCCATCACGGGTTTCCCCGCGGCGGGTCCGATATTTCCTAATCCTAAAACGGCCGTTCCGTTAGAAATCACGGCCACCAGGTTTCCTTTGGCGGTGTAGTCATAAACTTTAGAGGGGTCTTTCGCGATGGCCTTACAAGGAGCTGCAACGCCGGGAGAGTAAGCCAAAGAAAGGTCTTTTTCGGTCACGCAGGGTTTGGATGAAATGACTTCGATTTTTCCCGGTTTCCCTTGTGAGTGGTAAAGAAGAGCCTCTTGGTCGAAGTTTGTGGAGCTGGTCTTTGTTTCTGTTTTGGCCTCTGTTTTTGTATCCAAGGATACTCCTTTTCTAGCGGTTGAGCAGGACCTGGTCTTGAGAGATTTTTTCAACCCTTTTCAAGGGGTTAGGTAAAGTCCTGCGACAAGTGCTCTTACTCTACAGAGGGGGGTGGGAAGGGTCAATGAATGGGGGCTTTGGCGCAGTTGGCAATGAGGGGGCCTTCGGAGGTATTTGTGAGGCTGTTTTCAAAACTTGGGACGGGGGGCTTAATTTAATTAGAGTTTTCTCTCTAATTTTCGACTCGAACCTCAAGCTGGGAGAGGGTTTAACTGTTTTGAAGTCGATTGATGCTTCGCATTGAGACGCAAAAAGGTGCATAAATTTGCCTCATTATATTTGGTGGAGCATCCGAAAAGGCATATGATTTTAATGGCTTATACAACTAAGGAGACGCGCATGAAATCACCACGTGATGTGGTTCTTGTTGATGGTGTTCGCACACCTTTCGCAAAAGCAGGAACAAAACTCAAAAAAGTTCATCCCGCAGAACTGGGAAAAACAGCTCTGAAACAACTTATCGCCCAAACAAATTTGGATGTGAATAGCGTTGATGAAGTGATTATCGGCAACACCGGGAATCCTGCGGATGCTGTTAACATTTCTCGTGTTGTTGCGTTGAACGCCGGTATTCCTCTGAAAACATCTGCGTACACAGTGCATAGAAACTGTGCTTCCGCGATGGAATCGATTTCTAACGGTTTCGAGAAAATTAAATCGGGCACGATGGAAGTGGTTCTGGCTGGCGGAACTGAGAGCATGTCGCAGATGCCGACCTTGCAGCCTAAAAAATTCCAAGAAATTTACGAAAAACTTTTTGCAGCGAAAGGGCCTAAGCAAGCTTTGCCCTTGTTGTGGAAACTTTTTAAAGCAGATCTCAGTCAGATCAAAGCGCTTCTTCAGGGAAACATGAAAGATGATTACTTCCCGCAGATTTCGGTGATGTTGGGTCTGACGGATCCTTTTGTCGGAATCAATATGGGACAAACGGCAGAGATCCTAGCAAAAGAGTGGGGTTTAAGTCGTGAGATGCAAGATCGCTTTGCTTTGCGCTCTCATCAGTTGGCCTCTGCTGCGATGAAAGAAGGCCGCATGAAACAAGAGACCACGCCGGTTTATCTTGCGCCTGATTTTAAAGAGGTGGTCTCTGAAGATATTGGTCCTCGCGACAATCAGACGATGGAGGCTTTGGCCAAATTGAAACCCTTCTTTGATAAAGCGACCGGATCAATCACTGCCGGGAATTCTTGTCCAATCACGGACGGAGCGGCGATGGTGCTTTTGATGTCTCGTGAAAAAGCCGAGTCTTTGGGTTACAAACCTTTGGCGACCATTCGCTCTTATGGATTTGCGGGTTTAGAGCCCGAGCGTATGGGCTTGGGGCCAGCGTACTCTAGTCCTCTGGCTTTGAAGCGTGCGGGGCTTTCCATGAAAGACATCGGTCTTGTGGAATTGAATGAAGCTTTTGCAGCTCAAGTGATGTCTTGTCAAAGAGCTTTGGACTCTGACAAGTTTGCCCAGGAAAAATTGGGACTTTCTGCGAAAGTTGGTGAAATCCGTGATGAGATCCTGAACGTCAATGGCGGAGCGATTGCGCTAGGACATCCTGTTGGTGCGACGGGCACACGTATTGTTCTGACTTTGGCTAAAGAGATGAAGCGTC
>JANJTG010000170.1 GCA_024711265.1 Bdellovibrio sp.
CTTTTTACATCAGTGACTCGCGTGTGGGTCCATATTTGTACGCCCAGATCTTCAAGGTCGCGAGTGGCCTTGCGCGAGAGCTCCGGATCAAAGGCCGCTAAGATGCGAGGCCCGGCTTCAATCAAAAGAACTCGCGTGCGAGAGGGATCAATACGTCGGAAGTCTTTCATCAATGTATGGCGACTGATCTCGGCAATCGCTCCGGCTAATTCAACGCCGGTGGGGCCAGCACCCACGATCACGAAGGTTAAATGTTGTTTCTGTTTTTCGCTGTCGCTTTCTTTTTCCGCCAACTCAAAAGCCATTAAAAGTCGACGGCGAATTTCTGTGGCTTGTTCTAAAGTTTTTAAACCCGGAGCGTTTTCTTCCCACTCCGGATGATTGAAATAACTGTGTTTGGCTCCGCACGCTAAAATTAAATAGTCATAATCCAGAGACTGCCCTGGGACTTGCAGCTTTTTATTTTTCAAATCGACTGATTCGACATTGTCGAGGAAGACAGAAACATTTTTGTATTGAGAAAGAATCCCTCGGATGGGCCCTGAGATCTCAGCGGGTGAAAGCCCCGCAGTGGCCACTTGATAAAGCAAAGGCTGGAAAAGGTGATAGTTACGACGATCAATCAGCGTGACAGCGATGTCACTCTTGTTCCCCAAGGCACGAGCCGCCTTGAGGCCCGCAAACCCTCCGCCGACAATGATGACTTTCTTTGCTGGCATAAAAAAACCTCTTTGTCTTTTACCTTAGCACTCGGAGCGAAAGAGGAAAGACCAAAGAGGTTTTGTTGGCGTCGCGAAATACCGAGGGCCCCTTATTTGTTAAGGCGCACTAGATGTTTTCTGCGGTCTGATATTTTCTCATTCCAATTAACATAAGGAGTCCGGGAATTGCGATGATGGCGCAAACATAGAAGAAGGGGCCCCATCCCAAACTCTTCACCATATCACCCGTAAAACCTGAGAAAAAGTTTCTTCCCAGGGTCGCAATACTTGAAAGAATCGCATACTGAGTGGCGGTGTACTTTTTGTTGCTCAAAGCTCCCAGAAAAGCCACGAAAGCCGCCGAGCCCATTCCTGAGCTGACATCTTCGAAGACGACCACCGTCGCAAGAGCCCAGGCTTGAGGGCCTGTATGCGTAAGAAGGGCGAAGGCCGCTGTCGAAAGTCCCTGAAGAACTCCGAAGATCCACAGCGATCGGTAGAT
Organism: Bdellovibrio sp.; assembly: GCA_024711265.1. Taxonomy (GTDB): domain Bacteria; phylum Bdellovibrionota; class Bdellovibrionia; order Bdellovibrionales; family Bdellovibrionaceae; genus Bdellovibrio. The sequence goes on from JANJTG010000170.1 coordinate 1,204, forward strand.
GCCGATATAATAAATAACCAGACCTCCGAAGAAAAGACCGACAAGGCTGGACATCAAGCCGAAGGTTTTTGCGATCAAACCGATATCGGCATTGCTAAAGCCCATCTCTACATAAAAAGGATTTAAAAGAGCGCCAGAAAGAGCATCCCCCAGCTTAAACATGAAAACGAAAAGAAGAATAAACCAAGCGCCAGGTCTTCTTAAGAATTCAGAGAAAGGATCGACAATGGCCTCCATAAGAGTGCGAGGCGGAGGAGAGTCGACCTTCGGCTCAGGAGCAAAGAGTGTTGTCAGCACACCAACGATCATACATCCGGCCATGATGTAGTAAAGCTGTCCCCACGTGATCGGCCAGATCTCAGAACCGACCAATCCGATGCCGGCGCCGCCAGATAAAAGCAAAGCGATGCGATAGCCGTAGATTCCAAGGGAGGAGCCAAGCCCGAGCTCTTCGTTAGAAAGAAGTTCGCGGCGATAGGCATCAATGGCAATGTCTTGGGTCGCACTAAAGAAAGCAATCAACACAGCCATTGCGGCCATGGTTGTGAGGTTTTGCAGAGGGTTCAGTGTTCCCAAGTAATAGATGGAGGCCATGAGAAGACCTTGAGTGACCAGCATCCAGCTGCGACGGCGTCCAATTTTGAAAAGAGTAAAACGGTCTAAAAGGGGAGACCATAAAAACTTGAGTGAATAAGCCATACCCACCCAGCTAAAGTAGCCGATGGTGCTGATGTCCACGTGCTCACGCGCAAGCCAGGTCTTGAGAGTGCCGCCGGTCAAAAGTAAGGGGAGGCCGCTGGCAAAACCCAATAAAAAAACGATGAGCATTTGTTTGCTAAAAAGGTCTTTCAGAATATTTCTTTTTTCTGTCATTTCGTCGTTGTCTTTCTAAGCTGCTTTCGCATCTTCCACAGAAGATGACTGATGTAAGGTCTGCGAGTTTCTCCGGTCGTCACCATCAAGAGTTTGGTGATCTTAAGGTTGACGGCATCGGTGTATAATAAAATAAGCATTTCGTAGATGAAATTCGTGTTCAGCGTAACGTGGTTGTCGGTGCCGACCCCTAGTTGCACACCCTTTTTTTCCCACCACGAAAAGGGGTGGTCCTTGTAGTCTTCAAACTTTCCAGTCAATTTGTTGTTCGAAGAGGGAAGTGATACCAGAGTTACGCCTTTTTGAATCATACGGTTTAAAACATCGTGCTGATAGTGTTCCACTTCGCGAGCGGTGTGGAACTTGGCTTTGACGAATAAAACATCTTCCTCAGGACTGAGTTTTTGTCCTTGAAGAATTTTTTCAAGAACATGTCGATTGAAACCCCAATCCAGTTCGACCAGTTCGCGATAAAGAGGATCTTTGTCCGTGATGGCGACCCCTTTTTGATTTTTGGCATGAATATCTTGGTAAATACGATGGAAGTATTTATTGGGATTGATTCCTAAGCTGATACCGTGCTCAAGAGTGTCGATGTGCCAAATATTCATGGCGTTGTCGACGGCCTGAATTCCCTTTTTTAAGGTGTGCCAAGTTTCTCCGTGATGAGAACGAATTTTGAAGCCGCGATATTGCAATTTGCGGAAGCCCGCTTGCATCTCATTGAAGTGCTCTTTGCGATAAAGCTCGCGTTCGTCGCCCACGGTGTCCACGTCGGTCATGTGCCGAATCAAAAAGGGATACTTATCCAGCATTCTGACGATCTCGTTGATCTGCTCCATAAAATGGGCCTGCCGATTTGGGTACTTTTCAGCATCAAAATGATTGGCCTCTTTACGGAAAGATGGCGATAAGATGAAATCAAAATGAGGATTTTCAACTTGAAACTTTCTAAAGCCATCATAAAGACCCAAGACCACGTCTTCGGAGGTGACATCATCAATGCCGGGGATTTGTTCAGAAGAACTTGCTGTTGAGCGCGACAAAGAGAACTTAAGCCGGACGGTGCCCACATTGTATTTATAATAAAGCTCATGAGCCAAATGATAGGCCGCTTCTTCATGGGCTTCGCGTGAAATGAAAATCAACTTGGGAAGATAGAGAATCTTAAGATAGCGGGAAAAACCCTCGTTTTCCTGAAGGCGAATCAAACGATCGACATCTTCGACGGTGCGAATCGGCAGGGCTTTTTCGCCGTAAACCTCTTTGATCTTTTCTTCATAGATTTCTTTATGAGGTCCTTCCAGCAATTTTTTTAAACGTGGAAAGATAAAGTCCGCAGTAATCGCTCCGGTCAGGTGAATATGTTCTTCTTTGTATTTAAGGGGAAAGTTTTTGAAGAACTCAGCCAGGGCTTTTGAAAGTGGATGTTTCAAGAGGGCACTGATGGTGATCTGATTAATTTGAAAACGGTTCAGAAGTTCGCGAAATTCTGCCACTTGGTTGTAGGCTTCCGGAGAATTTTGTTGAAGGTCAGAAGACAATAACAAATCAATAGTGTCAGAAAGCGAGATGCCGTTGGTCTCGCTGATGATGGTAGTCAAGGCTGTGGTAAGTTGATTGTGAATGTCCTTATTCACGCGATCCTCCTCCCGAGAGGTTATCGAGGAATGAGGTGCTTGTACATGACTTTATGGGGCCCGATGTCTTTCATCTCAAAGAGAGGGCCATGATAAAGAAATCCTAGTTTTTCATAAAAGGGAAAAGCCTTGATGCGCGCATTAAACCAAATCAAGTCGCATCGTTTTTGCCGAAGATGTTCAATGCCATGGCGTAAAAGTTTTTGGCCAAGACCCTGGCCTTGATAAGAAACATCGGTGGCCATTCCTCGCAAACGATAGGGCAGACCCGCAGGAAAATCGGGATGGGATTCCAACAAAAAAGTCGCGACAGAAACGAGCTTTCCGTCATAAAAAAGTCCGAAGTGATGAGTGGTGATAAGGTCGTCGCCCGGGTTCACGCACTGGTCTTCGCGCAAAAAGGGTTTTAAGACTCTTTGTCGCAGACTGAGAGTTTCTTGGGTGGTGATTTCTCGAATTTCGTCGCGCAAAACTTATCCCGTATTTAATCGTAAGTAGGGACTCCAGTCAGGGGGCACATGGTCTTCGCCAATCTCTAACTCGAGTGTTGGCAGCCATGATGGAGCGCGCGGCTCATTCAGTAAAGGCATATTTGCAGTGCGCGGCGTACGATTGGCTTTTTTCTGATTGCACTCTCGGCAGGCGGAAACAACATTGGTCCAGTTTTTAGGTCCGTTATGAGAAGCGGGGATGACGTGGTCAAGAGTGAGCAGTTTGGCGGGGAGCTTGGTCGCGCAGTATTGGCAGGTGTAGTTATCGCGGATATAGACGTTTTCTCGGCAAAACCTGACGGCGTTGTGGGCCCTGGGTTTGACGTAAGTTTTCAGCCGTAAAACACTTGGAAGCTGAAACCTTCGCTGTACCGATCGAGCAAACGCAGAGTGATATTCCAGTATCTCTACTTTACCCTGAAACCACAAAACCAAGGCCTTTTGCCAACTTACAACCCGCATGGGTTCGTAACTTGAGTTGAGCAATAAGGACCTCAGCGAGGACATGTGCATCATGCGTTCCCCCTCAGGTGCGATCCTAAACTTAATTATATCGAAATCTGTATGCAGATTTCAAGCCCCCCTCTTAAATATTCGAAAGAACAGGGTGTTTTCGGTTGAAAAAGGCTAGTAATAATGGGATACCCGCCCCCAAAGCCAATAAGGAGGCATTGAGATGAAAAGAGTTTTGGCGTTTAATTACGTTTTAAAGGGACCTGATGGAAATATTTTGGATGCCTCTGAAAAAGGACAACCACTTCCTTTCTTGGAAGGGGCAGGGCAAATCATCCCTAAGCTGGAAGAAGAAATCAAAGACCTTAAAGAGGGTGACAAAAAAGTTGTGAAGCTTGCGGCAGCGGATGCCTATGGTGACATGAAAGAAAACATGTTCATGGATGTTCCTAAAGAGGAACTGGCTCATCTTCCCCAATTGGAAATCGGCAGCCACCTTCGCCTGGAGTTTGGTCAAGGCGCTCATATCGTGCGTGTTTCTAAAATCACAGACACTCATGTGACACTGGATGGAAATCATCCTTTGGCGGGTCAAGATTTGGAATTCAGTATCGAAATGGTTTTGATTCGTGAAGCAACCACTGAGGAAGTTCTGCACGGGCACCCTCACGGTTTACACGGAAACGCTGGTCACTAGTCGGAGATTTTTTAATGCCTTCGTTTGATATTGTTTCTGAGATTGATCTTCAGGAAGTTGATAATGCCATCAATCAGGCGCGCAAAGAAGTTGAAGGGCGCTATGATTTTAAAGGGAGCAAAGCAGAAATCCAATGGGACAAAAAGGAAGTCACTTTGCTGGCGGAAGATGATTACAAAATTGAAGCCATGGGTAGTATTCTGCAGACCAAGCTCCACCGCCGCGGCATAGACATCAAGGCGATAAAATTCGAAAAAATGGAAGAAGCCGGGGGGCGTATGCTCCGCCAGAAGGTCACTTTAGTCCAAGGAATTGACCGCGAGGTCGCTAAGGATATTATTAAATTGATTAAGGATTCCAAACTGAAAGTTCAGCCGGCTATTGCGGAGGATAAGATCAAGGTTTCCTCCAAAAGTATTGACGAGTTGCAGGAATGTATCAGCCTAGTACGCGGCGGAAACTTTCCTGTACCTTTACAATATAATAATATGCGTTCGTAAAATTGGGCTTGCACAGTTTTTAGGCTGTGCTAGCCTGAGTTTAGTTTTAGTTCCCCGTGTGAGTGTTCTCGATTTCAAACTGTTCGAAGGCTTCCTCGGGTTTAGCCAACCATAAGGAGGTCTTTGTGGCTAAAAAATTATATGTTGGAAATTTGCCTTACTCTGTAGACGATGAGGCACTTCACAATCACTTTGCACAATTCGGTGCAGTTGATTCCGCAAAAGTTATCATGGACAGAGAAACAGGCCGTTCAAAAGGCTTCGGTTTCGTGGAAATGGCTGATGATTCTGCTGCAGACCAAGCTATTGAAAAAGGCAACGGTGTGGAGTTGAATGGTCGCGCGATCAACGTATCTGAGGCTCGTCCTCAAGCTCCTCGCGAGGGTGGCCCTCGTCGTGGTGGTGGCGGCTTCGGCGGTGGTGGTCCACGTCGTGGCGGTGGCGGCTTTGGTGGCGGCGGACGCGGTCCTCGCAACTAAGCACTCCCAAGTTTGACGAAGTCAGACTTGTCATAGTGACTTACAAAAGGTCTCATAGAAACCCTATGAGACCTTTTTTATTTTGTATCATTCTTCTTTTTTCTTCTTTCACATTTGCTCAGAAAAAATTAATTGTGCTGGGGGATTCCCTGACTGAAGGTTATGGCGTGGCTAAAGAGGCCGCGTATCCCGCGCTGTTGGAAAAAAAACTTCACGAAGCAGGAAAAAAAGAGTGGACCGTCATCAACTCTGGAGTCAGTGGCTCCACCACAGCCTCCGCCGTGACTCGCATGAAGTGGCTCTTTAAATCAAAACCCGATGCCGTGTTGTTGGTTTTGGGGGCGAATGACGGCCTTCGCGGCCTTAAGATTGAAGACAGTCAAAAACATCTTGCCGCCGCTATTGAGTATGCGAACTCGCAAAAGGTGCGAGTGATCTTGGGGGGACTTTATATGCCTCCGAATTACGGAGCGGACTACACAGGGCAATTCAAAAAAATGTACGAAGCGTTGGCGAAGAAATACAAGGTCACATTTATTCCCTTCATATTAGAGAAGGTCGGTGGCAATCCAAAATACAATTTGGCCGACGGCATTCATCCGAATGAAGAGGGACATAAGATTATCGCAGAAAATATTTTTCAGGTTCTTAAGGGGGCCTTGTGAGTTTAGTTTTAAATCAGGTTCGCAAAGGTTTTCATCAAGGCGAAACAGAGATTCAGGTTCTGAAGGGCCTTAATGCGTCGATCGAACCCGGTCAGGTGGTCGCGATCGTCGGTCAATCGGGAAGTGGAAAATCCACTCTGCTTTCGTTGTTAGCGGGTCTTGAGCGCGCGGATTCCGGGGAAATTCTTGTTGATAGTGTAAACTTGGTCCCGTTGTCGGAACAAGAGATCACATTATTTCGAGCTCAGAATATCGCTATCGTTTTTCAACAATATCATCTGATTGCGCATTTGACGGCTTTAGAAAATGTGATGCTTTCTTTAGAGATTTTAAAAATGGAAAATCCTCGCGAACGGGCCGAGGAGGCCTTGCGAGAGCTGGGTTTAGGACATCGCTTGAACCATTTTCCAAGTCAATTAAGCGGCGGGGAGTGCCAACGTGTGGCGATTGCTCGCGCCTTGGTTGTGAAACCAAAGATTCTTCTTGCGGATGAGCCCAGTGGAAACTTGGATATTCATACCGGCGATATGGTGATGGATGTCTTTTTTGATATTGTTCGTAAACATAAGATCACCACGATTTTAGTAACTCACAGTGAAGCTTTAGCGAAAAGATGTGAAAGAGTTCTTCGCCTTGAAGAAGGTCAGTTGAGGGAAATCTAATGCTTTGGCGATTGGCGTTTCGAGAGCTCTTGCGCAGTTGGCGCTTTGGACTTTTCTTTATTTTTAATCTCAGTCTGGGGTTGGCGGGTTTTGTTTCTCTTCAGGCTTTTAATACGGCCCTTGAAGATCAACTTCGCGCCAATGCAAAATCCATTTTATCTGCGGATTTGGCAGTGTCGGCTCGTCGTGAAATCACCGATGAAGAGCAGAAGAAAATGCAGGCAGTGTTACCTTCAGGCACCGACCAATCTAAAATCTACGAATTCTTTGCCATGCTGAGTTCTGCCAAGGGCTCGCGTTTGATTCTGATTAAGGCCATTGATAAGTCCTACCCCTTTTATGGCGAGCTTGAGATGAAGTCGGGGCAAATCATTCGCTATGGAACACCTAAAGAGATTTTAAGTTCTCCCACAGCTTGGATCTATCCTGAGCTGAAATCCCAGTTGGGATTGGATGTGGGAGATGAAATTAAATTGGGAAATCTTAAGCTTAAGGTTGCGGATTTGATTGAAAAGGATGCGACGCAAACTTTTAGAGCGGCCACGTTGGCTCCTCGGGTTTTCATCAATCGAGAGCTTTTACCGCAATCGGGATTGCTTCAGTTTGGGAGCACCTTTTCATTGGCTTATCTTTTAAAACTGCCTCCTGGTGTTGAAGAGGGGGCCTTGCGGGAAAAACTCTATCAAGCATTACCGGATCCTCAGATCACAATTGAAACACCCTCGTCGGCGGGCGAAGACTCGGGAAGACAACTGGGGTATTTGTCGGACTACCTGGGACTTGTGGCGATCATTGCTTTGTTCATGTCGGCTTTGGGGGCTGCTTATATCTATCGATTGTTTCTTTCAACGCGCATGAAGGAAATCGCTATCTTGCGAACTTTGGGATTGCAAAGTGGCCAGGCCGTGGGCGTTTATATTCTGCAAGCTTCGATGCTGGGACTTTTGGCGACTGTGCCCACTTTGTTCTTTAGCTATCTTGTGCTGCCTCTTTTAAGTCAGCTGTTGGCAAGTTTTACGCCTTTTGACTTGCATCCGCAGGTGAACTTGGAAGCCTTTTTGGTGTGTTTGGTGATGGCGGTGTTTGGCAGCTTCGTTGTCAGTCTTCCGTTCTTGGTTAAAATCTTTGATCTTAAGGCGGCCAAACTTTTTAGTGAAGAAAAGTTCTCTGTCAACGAAGGGGCTCGTCGATGGTGGCCGTATTTGCCACCCTTGGTTCTTTTCTATTTCCTATCGGTTTATCAAGCTCACTCGTGGATGACGGGAAGTCTTTTTGTGGCGTCGATGGTTGGCGTGATCCTGATGCTTCTAGTGATTGGCTATTTCACGGTTAAACTTGCGGGTGTTCTTAAGGGATTCCGCCTTTGGTTTTTAAAATTCAGTTTTTTAAGCCTTTCGCGCCGAGCTGGGGCCAGTCTTGCGATCTTCGTGGCTTTGGGACTAGGCGCTTTGTTAATTAATATTTTGCCGCAGTTGAAGAACTCTCTTCAGGCTGAATTTCAGGTCGAGGGGCGTAGCAAGATTCCTTCGCTCTTTATGTTTGATATCCAGGACGAACAGCTTCCGGGTGTGGAAAAGGTTTTGGAAAAAAATCATGTCAAACCTCTGGGGCTGTCTCCTCTGGTTCGGGCTCGCATTTTAAAAGTGAACGGACAGGACTATGAAAGAAAGATCGAAGCCCAGGGATTTAAAACCCGCGAGGAAGAGCGTGAGGCTCGTTTTCGAAATCGCGGAGTGAATCTTTCATACCGCCATGACCTTTCTTCATCAGAGAATATTACGGAAGGTCGACCTTTTTCGGGCGAGTTTAAGCCAGAACAACAAAAGTACGCTGAGCTTTCCGTGGAATATCGTTTCGCTGAGCGTATGGGTTTCCAGTTGGGCGATGTTTTGGTTTTTGACGTTCAAGGTGTTGAAGTGGAAGGGCAGATTATCAACCTTCGTAAAGTCAAATGGACAAGCTTCCAACCCAACTTCTTCATTCTTGTGCAAAGGGGTGTTCTGGATGAGGCCCCGAAAACATTTATTGCCGCGATTCCTTTTTTGCCCGAAGAAAAGCGTTTTTTGCTGCAGAATGAGATGGCTCAAGAGTTCTCCAATATTTCTGTCGTGGATGTCGTGCGCACAGTCGATGAAGTCCTAAAGACCGCCGAGAAAATGAGTTGGTCTTTGGAGCTGATGGCGGGGCTTGCTTTATTAACAGGTTATATTGTGCTATTTTCCATCGTGCGCAGTCAGATCAAACTTCGCCGTTGGGAGTTAAACATGCTAAAAATCCTGGGAGCCTCCTGGGGAGAAGTGGCAAGTTTTATTTTGGCGGAATTCGCCTTCTTGTCTTTCTTGGCGGCTTTGGCGGGGGCCTTGTTAAGTGTTTTGGTCAGCTTTTCCTTAAACGCTTTTCTTTTTGAGAGCGATTTTAAGCTGTCGTGGGCTCAACCCTTGGTGTCTGTGTTTATCATTACCTGTTTAAGCCTACTGATTTCTTTCCTTGCAAGCCTGGATATTGTAAAAGAAAGTGCTTTAAGTATCTTGCGCGAGGAAAAGTAAACATGATGTCGCCCAACGAGGCCTTGGCAAAGGCAAAGAATATCTTAGATGAAGGAGGAGTCATTGGCTTCCCTACAGAGACCGTCTATGGGTTGGCGGCGCGAATTGATATTCCGTCGGCCGTGGAAAAGATCTTTACCACCAAAGAGCGTCCCTTCTTTGATCCTTTGATCGTCCACGTGGCTTCCGTTGAGCAAGCAAAAAAGGTGACAGCTTATTGGGGGCCAGCCTCTCAGGCTTTAGCAGAAGTTTTTTGGCCCGGACCTTTAACTTTGGTTTTGCCTCGTGACCCATCGGTGAATTTGATGATCACCTCCGGGCTCGAAACGGTGGGTATTCGTATGCCGAATCATCCATTGGCTTTGGAGCTTTTGCAGCAAGTCGGGGTTCCTTTGGCTGCACCAAGTGCTAATAAATTTGGTCGAACCTCGCCCACTTCCGCAAGCCATGTGCGTGTCGAGTTTAAAAACGAAGATGTTTTTGTCGTTGATGGTGGTGATTGTCAGATTGGAATCGAATCGACGGTTCTTTTGGTCCGACATCGCCCTGACAAAGTGGTTCTTTCAATCCTTCGTCGGGGACATGTTTTGCAATCTGATATTGCCAAAGTCCTTTCAGAAAAGGGTTTTGAATTTGAATTTGTCGAACAACTTGATAAGCGTGAATCCCCGGGGCACATGAAGCATCACTATATGCCACCGGTGCCGTTAATTGTATGCACTGATGTGCAACGTTTGCCCGAGGATATTGTTAAGGAAGTGAATCAAAAGATGGGTGAGCTTCCTGACGAAATTGAAAGCATCAAGATTGTGAAGCCGAAAGCGGGGATTCATACCTGGTCTATTTTGAAGCTGTCTGAAGATCCTCTTTTGGCAACTCGAGAATTGTACGGAAAGCTTCGCGAGGTCGCGATCCAAGGAGCAGACTGCATTCTTTTTTATCGGGAGTCTCATCAGGCGGGGGAGCGTTGGGAATCGCTTTTTGATCGCCTGAACAAAGCGGCCTCGTTGATTCTTTAAAGAGGAAGGCGGGTGCTCCACCTTCTCGTGCTAACTTAATTCCGACACAATTCTAAAAGATTTCTGACAATTTGATTTTGAAAATATAGCTACACTGAAGTTGATCCAATAGGGAGGGGCCTTGATGATCAACTCACTTGCGTACGCCAGTCTTGAACGTGTGTCTTTGAATCTACAATCTTTCTATCAGTTGAGACTCAACCGTATCCACAAGTTCAAGGCGAAGGTAGAGCTTCGCACGGAAGTGGGTCCATTTGAAATCAAGACGGTGACGAACGCCGAAGAATTGAAAGAGGCTCTCGCTCTTCGTTATGAAGTCTTTCATAAAGAGATGCTGGGAAAAAAAGCCTCTCAAGGGGTCGATGTCGACGAGTTTGATTTCGACTGTGATCACCTGATTATTAAAGAAAAAAGAAGTAATAAGGTGATAGGGACCTACCGACTGAACTGCTCTTTATTCACGGACAATTTTTATTCCGCAAAAGAATTTGTGATGTCACAGATTTTCCAACAGCCGGGGGTCAAGTTGGAGTTGGGTCGAGCCTGCATCCATAAGGACTATCGCCGGGGTGTCTTGATATCTCTCTTGTGGAGGGGGATTGCCGAATACATGGCTGCGACGGAGGCCAAAGTTCTTTTTGGCTGCGCCACTGTCAAAACGGATGATCCTCGAGACGCGGCTCTTTTGACTCGCTATTTTGAGGAAGAAGGCCGTATTTTGACAGGTTTTCGAACCTGTCCCTCCTTGGCTTTTACAATGCCGATGTTGAATTATTTTTTGGATGAAGTTCGCGGCCCTCTCACGGAGACACAGAGAGCTCAGGCCGAAGAACTTCTTCCCCCTCTTTGTCGTGCGTATCTAAAAATCGGAGCTTCTATTGGAGGCGAACCCGCGTGGGATCGTGAGTTTCAATGCATTGATTTTTTAACAATCCTGCAAAGAGAAGACTTGAA